>JAFMKU010000029.1:2085-29358 GCA_017852795.1 Candidatus Neomicrothrix sp. | reverse complement strand
TCAGAGGGCGGATGGCAAAATGCGTCACTCTTTCGGGTGAGCAGCGCCGCCCTAGCAACGCAACCGCAGAGGTCGCGGGCGGACCGGGTTAGCGAACGTTGCGCAGCGCAGCCTCGACCCGCTCCGCCGCAGGGTAGCGACCCGGTGCAAGCACCTGCCCGGTTAGGGCCTCGAACGCTTCCTGATAAACCCCGGCCGCCTGCACCGCGAGTTCTGGGGTCATCGCCGGAGGCACCCCTTCACCTCGGTAGCCGTTGGCGACATAGGCCAGACGCACGAATTCTTTGTCGAGGTTCTCTGGTTCGAGCCCTTCAGCCTGCCGCTCATGCACCGTCGCCGCTCGCCAGAACCGCGACGAATCTGGGGTGTGTACTTCGTCGATGATGGTCAACACGCCGTCCTCGTCGAGCCCGAACTCATATTTGGTGTCGACCAGCACCAGCCCCGCCTCCGCCGCTAACGAAACCCCTCGGGCAAAAACCGCCAACGCCACCGTCCGGACCTGTTCCCAAAGTTCCCCATCGACGAGCCCCTGCGCCACCAGGTCACGTTCGCTGATCGGTTCATCGTGAGCTCCCGCCGCGGCTTTGGTCGTGGGGGTAATCACCGGGTGCTCCAGCGCGTCGTTTTTGGCCATGCCGTCCGGAAAACCCAGACCGTAGATGGTTCGTTCTCCGGCGGCATAGCGGGTCCACAGGGCCGTGGACGTCGACCCGGAAAGCCGTCCCCGCACCACGACCTCTACCGGCAAGGTGGTGCACTTTCGCCCGATAGTGACGTTTGGATCCGGTACGTCAATCAGGTGAGACGGGACCACATCGGCGATTCGCTCGAACCACCAGGCCGCCAACTGGTTCAGCACCTGACCCCGGTAAGGCACCGTTCCCAGCACATGATCAAACGCCGAGATGCGATCGGTGGCCACCAGCGCCAGCCGATCGCCAAGATCGATCACATCCCGGACTTTGCCGGTGGTGAGCGGACCCAGATCGGCGACCTGCTCGGCTCGCAACCCGGTGAACGGATGGTCGATCGCCGGCTGCAAATCGACGGTCATCGGGAGGCTTCCACGAACGCTTCGAACAACGCAAGGCCCGACTGGCCTTCCGGGCCTGAGGGGCGCTGCCAGGCCAACACATGATCTTCCGGATGCGGCATGAGGCCCACGATCGAACCCTGCTCGTTGCACAACCCGGCGATGTCATTGACCGAACCGTTCGGGTTCATCGGGTACTGACCGGCGGCTGCTTCCGCTGCTCCCCGGTAAGGTCGGGCGCCGTCGCTGAGATACCGGAACGCCACCAGACCATCTTCGAGCGCGGCCAGCGTCGCCGCATCGGCCACCGCAATCCGGCCTTCTCCGTGAGCGATCGGACAACGAATCACCGTGCCCTTCACGCGGCTGAGCCACCCACTGCGACACCCAGGGTCGACCTGAAGCGTTACCCAGCGGCACTCAAACCGGCCCCGTTCGTTCTCGGTGAGCGTGACCCGACGCGGTTCGCTCAGCGGCCCCGGCAATAACCCGGCCTTCACCAACACCTGAAAGCCGTTACAGATCCCTAACACTGGTCGCCCGGTGCTGGCGATTTCGGAAAGTTCGTCGGCAAACCAGGTTCGTAGCTCCAGCGCTAAGCGGCCTCCCGCTCCGAGAGCGTCGCCGTAACTGAAACCGCCTGGAAGCAGCACCGCGGCATGGTCACCGAACCGAACCGAACCGGAGCGCAGCTCGTTGATGTGCGCCACCACCGGGATCCCTCCCGCCAATTCGATGGCCTGCGCGGCTTCGTGGTCGCGGTTCGT
Source organism: Candidatus Neomicrothrix sp. (assembly GCA_017852795.1). Lineage (GTDB taxonomy): Bacteria > Actinomycetota > Acidimicrobiia > Acidimicrobiales > Aldehydirespiratoraceae > UBA11606. Next base: position 27,555 of record JAFMKU010000029.1, on the reverse strand, counting down.
CCCCGACGCGTGCGGGATGAGGATCGTTGGCTGGTTCATCGTCGACCTCCGCGGTGAGCGTCAACCGCGTCCGGCAACGAGATCGATACGTCGCCGGAGGTCGTGGACTGGTCGAACCGAAAGGTGATGCGTTCGCGGCCGACGACCTGGCCGATGATTCGACCTTGGTCACCCAACAACGCACCGAGATCATTTCGATGATCCGGTGCTGCGGCCAACACCAACCGGCCCGGCGCTTCGTTGAACAAGGCCAGGAACGGATCACCGTCGTCATCGGACATCTCAACGGTCACACCGAGCCTCGCCCCGATCGCCATCTCGCTCACCGTCACCGCCAGACCACCTTCGCTGCAGTCGTGAGCGGCGCTCACCCAACCGTTGGTGATCGCGGTGTGTACCGCCCGGTAGCGAGGCAACGGATCGGCAACCGGCTCCGGGACGGTGGTGGCACCGAGGTTCAACCAGTCAGAAACGAGCGAACCACCGAGCGCGCTCTGGTGAGCACCGACCAGCCAGAGGTCGTCGCCGTTGTGCATCCCGGCCGCGTTGATCGCGGTCGCTAGGTCATCCATCATGCCCAACGCCGAAATCAGCAGGGTTCCCGGGATCGCTTCGCCGTTGAATTCGTTAAACAAACTGTCTTTGCCGGAAATGAACGGCATGGCGTAACGCCGGGCGCCGTCGGTACATCCCTGCACTGCCCGAACCAGCGAACCGAGCCGGTCTGGTTTGGTCGGATCTCCCCAACAGAAATTGTCGAGTACCGCCACCCGGTCCGGGTTGCCCCCTACCGCTACCAGGTTGCGAACGGCTTCGTCCATCGCGTTGAGCGCCATCACGTACGGGTCGTGGCGCCCCACCGCGGGACAGATCCCGTTGGACAACACCACCGCTGCGGTGCCGGCAACGCCAAGCGGTTTGAGAACGGCCGCGTCAGCGGGACCATCTGCCTCAGGTCCGACGTAGGGGCGAACCACCGTCCCACCCCGAACTTCGTGGTCGTAGCGGCGCACGACGTCTTCTTTGGAAGCAACCATGGGGTGGCTGAGCAGGTCGAGCAGCAGCGACGCGTCCGGGGTCGGCACCGGTACCGACCCCGGGGCCGGATCTGTCCAGGCCGCAACCATTCGACGGCGAGGCAGCCCGTCATGGAGAAACGACATCGGGAGGTCCACCACCGATGTGTCGCCGTAGCGAACTTTCAGCCGTTGGCTTCCGCTGAACTCCCCGAGGTCGGTGAGTTCCACATCCCATGCATCGCAGAGGCTCTGAAGCTCAGGCAGACATCTGGGCGGCACCGCAACCACGATCCGTTCCTGCGCTTCGGAAAGCCAGATTTCCCAAGGTTGCAGACCCGGGTATTTGAGCGGAACGACCGACAGGTCAATGTCCACGCCCAGGTCTTCGCCCATCTCCCCGACCGAGGAAGACAAACCGCCGGCCCCGCAATCGGTGATCGCGGTGTACAGCTTCGCGTCACGGGCTCTTTCGATGACTTCGATCAGTCCTTTCTCGGTGATCGGATCACCGATCTGCACCGCCGACCCGACCGTTTCCACCGTGGAAGCATCCATGCCGGCCGACGAGAAGGTGGCACCGTGGATGCCGTCTCGACCGACCCGTCCCCCGAGTGACACGACCCGGTTCCCTACTTCGGGCACCGTCGGGTGCGAACCGTGGGGCAGGATCCCTAACGCCCCGCAGTACACCAGCGGGTTGGCGACATATCCCTTGTCGTAAAGCACCGCACCGTTCACGGTAGGTAGCCCCAGTTTGTTGCCGTAATCACCGACTCCGGCCACCACCCCATCTCGAATCCGACGGGGATGCAGCACTCCTTCAGGAAGTTCGTCGTCGCTGAGGTCCGCCGGCCCGAAACAAAGCACGTCGGTGCAGGCAATCGGGCGAGCTGAAACGCCGATCACGTCACGCACCACGCCTCCAACCCCAGTGTTGGCCCCACCGAACGGTTCGAGCGCCGACGGGTGGTTGTGGGTTTCGACCTTGAACGCCAGATCGTGGGTTTCCGTGAACGCCACAATCCCGGCATCGTCAACGAACGCTGAACGCAGCCACCAGGGTGACAACTCTTCGGTGACCTCCCGCAGCCCTGGGAGCAGCCCGTCGTGTTCGGTGACCGTTACGGTTCCGTCCGAAGCGGTGTGGGTGAGTTCGATCGAAGCCCGAAAAGTTTTGTGCACGCAATGTTCGGACCAGGTTTGGGCCAGCGTTTCGAGTTCCGCGTCGCTGGGGGCTCGCCCTTCGGACACGAAATGGGTTTGGATCGCGGCCATTTCGGTCTCGTCCAGCGACAACACCCGGTCCCGGCTGATCTGCACCAGCTGTTCGCCGCTCAGGCCCTCCAAGGGGACCGTATCGACCTGCACGTGGGCTTCGGCTGCCCCCGCAAACTCCGGAGGCAGTTCGCCTTCCACCGCGATTTCGATGGTGGCGTTGGCCAGTAGGCGTCGGGTCAACAGTTCGACATCGGCATCGGACAGGTCGCCGGTGAGGTCGTACCGGCGGGCGGTAGCCACGCGAGCTGGTGGCATCCCTAACTGTTCGATCGCCCGTTCAAGTTCGCGGGCATCCGCGTCGGTGGCTCCGGGCAGCAGCGCAACCTCAACGGCCCGTCCCTGCGCCGGTCCGACCTCGCCGATCGTGTACTCGTCGACTACTGGATCGGCCAGCACCTCGCGGCACAATCGCTCGATGTCGTGCTGGTCCAACGGGCCATCGACGTGGTGGACTCGAGTAACCCGAACGTGTTCCAACCCGCGGACACCGATGAGCGGGGCTGCGGCGACGATCTGCTGACCGTGCGGGTCGCCGGGTGCGGTGACATCGATGCGAACAACCATTCCTCGCAACCTAGACGGACTCGCCGCCGCGCGGGGTGAATGTGTGCGGGGTGAATGTCACTCAGGACCTGTCGGTGTCACCAACCAACACTGCCGACACGGTCAGCGTTCGTTGGGCCACCAGGCGATTAGCGATCGCTTCACGCGCGCTTTTCCACGTCCAGAATGCTGGCCCGCGGCCATCCAAGCTCGGCCGTAGTGCCTCAAGAAAAGGCATCAGCGAGGCGGGGCGGGCCACCGCCAACGTTGCGGTCCGGACTTCGCCAACTACCTCGACCGGTTCTGGCCACACGCCGGGCCCGTACACGTCGTCGATAATGGCGCGAAGTTCGACCAGATCATCGGTGCCTCGCACCACCGTCCCCGACGGGGTCAGGGCCGCGAATCGTAGATCGGCCCGGCCTGCATCCAGCCACACCCGAGCCGGGTCAACCGGCGAAACGAGTTGGGTGTAGGCCAACGCCAGTTCGGTCAACGGTGCAGTCAGGAGGCCTTCTCGAGGATGTGCACCCCGCAGGCGGAACCCAAACCGATCACGTGAGCGAGTCCGACCTTGGCGCCTTCGATCTGACGATCACCGGCCTCACCTCGAAGGTGGGTCGTTACCTCGTAGACGTTGGCGATCCCGGTCGCCCCGATGGGGTGCCCTTTCGAGATCAAGCCACCGGAAACGTTGACCGGGGTGCGGCCATCACGGAACGGCGCCCCCGAATCGATGAATTCGCCAGCACCACCCGGTTCGCAGAGACCGAGGTTGTCATAGTGGACCAGTTCGGCGGTAGCGAAACAGTCGTGGAGTTCGACCAGGTCAAGATCTTCGGGCCCCACCCCCGCCATCTCGTAAGCTTTCAACGCCGCGTTACGGGTCAGGGTGTTGACGTCAGGTTGCACCTGAGCCGACTCGGTCCAAGGGTCTGAGGTCAGCACCGACGCCGACATTTTCACGGCCCGTTTCTGCACCTCAACCGGCATCGACTTGAGTCGTTCACCGGACACCAGCACCGCCGCCGCGGCCCCGTCACCGGTCGGGCAGCACATGAGCAGCGTGTTGGGATAGCTCATCACCGGAGCACCCATGATCTCTTCAAGCGAGAACTCTTTGGTGTATTGAGCGAGCGGGTTTCTCGTCGAGTGGAGATGGTTTTTGTAGGCGACCTTGGCGAACTGTTCGAACCCGACACCATCGTTTTCGTAGGCGTACTGCATCCCGGCTTGGGCGAAAACCCCCGGCATGCCTTCCGTGCCGAGGTATCCGTCAACACCGGTCACGGCACCGTAGCGGCCGGACGGTTCGAAGATGTTGGCTTCCTTTTTTGTTCCGGCCCCACCGAGGAGCCCCATCTTGCCCATCTGTTCAACACCGACCGCAAGCCCCATGTCAGCTTCGCCCGCTTTGATGGTCAAATACACCGTTCGCAGCGCGGTGGCCCCGGTCGCACAAGCGTTGGCGACGTTGTAGGCCGGGATCCCGGTCTGTCCGATCTGTTTTTGAATCCGTTGCGCCATCCCTCCGGACGCCTGAAAGAGGCAACCGGCGGCCATCACATCCATGTCGTGAATGGTGACGTTGCCATCGGCTAGCGCGGCGATCGCACTCCCCGACGCGAGGTCCACCGCGTCCTGATCGAGGTAACGACCAAACTTGGTCATGTGGGTGCCCAGCACCCACACCGAGTCGTCAGCGATTGCCGGTTTGCTCTTTGTGGTGGTGTCAGCCATGTTCGTTCCTTCCTACACCGGTTGGTAACCGAAGGCGATCGCTTCGGTTCCTTCGTCGTCTTCGCCGATCGAATACGTGGTCAATTCGACGGCCATACCGAGCGTGATTCGTTCGGGAGTGGCATCACAGTTGACGACGTTGGAGCGCACGCTGGTGCCGTCCTCGGTTTTGATGATGGCCGACACGTACGGTGCGGGGATTCCCGGAGCAGCCCGGTGCACGATCGTGAACGACACGACGGTGCCTCGGCTGGCGACCTTGGCGTTCTGGAACTCTTGAGCTCCGCAATGCCCGCACGCCATCCGGCGATCGAAGAAGCGAGCGGAACACGCCGTGCATTCATGAGCCCACAACGCGGGTGGGTCATCGAGTCGAAGGTAGGAAACTAACGGAACCTGCGCCTTGGCTGTCATCGCTGCACTCCTCCGATGCCCCTGCATCGCTGTGAACAAACCTGTCCTCGCAGGACCCTAGCTTCTCGGGACCGCCGTTGAGCTAATCCCAATGACCACGGTGGATCACCGAATCCAGCGGTGGCCGGGTTCGACCCGCGGACGTTGACCGCCGTTCGGTGGTCGGATAGCCCAAGGCGATCGCCCCAACGGCCCGGCGCCCTTCCGGCACACCAAACGCGTCCCGAACCGCCGACTCGTGGTCGAAAAGACCGAAGAACAACGCGCCAAGGCCCGCGTTTTCGGCGGCGAGCAGCAAGGTCATCACTGCGGCGCCGCCGTCGATGAACCAGTACGGCTGCGGCCAGGCATCAGCCCCTTCGCCGAGTCCGGTGTGCGCCTTGTCGGTTTCCTGATAGCGGGCCACATAACGATCCGGTTCGACCCAGGCAACGATCAACACCGGAGCGTCCAGCAGTCGGGGCCAGGGAAAGTCCGCCCGTCGTTGTTCGGGAAGGGTCACGTTCCAGTAGCGGGCCGTGTCGGAACCTTCGAGGACCAAAAACTCCAACGACGCAGTGTTGCCAGCCGAAGGGCCCCGGCGGGCCAGATCAAGGAGGTCATCGACCAGTGAACGGTCTACCGGTTCGTGAGTGAAAGCGCGGGTCATCGAACGCCTACGAACAAGGGCGTCGAAGTCGCTCATCAGACCGGTCGGGTTCGGCTGATCAGAGCAGCTTTTCGAGATCTTCGGCCATGGCCCAACCAAAAGCGATCAGCGTGTCGCCTTTGGCAAGGTTCAAGCTGTCGAACTGTGCAGCAACCGCCGGAGAGACCTTTTCTTGCTTGGCGCTGACATGGTCAAGTACGACCGGCTGGTTGCCGTTGCCGCGGGCCACAAAACTGCGGTCGTCATAGACCGAAGCGCCGATACCGAACCGCTTAGCGAGGCGACGACCCCAGGCCCGCTCTTCGCCGGATGCTTTGTGGTCGGGGCGAGGCACGATGTCGCTGAGGCTCTTGTACGCCTCGAAGGCACCTGCGTCGTTGAATTGGGCACCGACCAGCACGTCCTCGTCGGGGAACGCCAGCACCGCGCGTCGCAGTTGATCGGTGATGATCGCCCTCAGCACCGTGTCACGTTTGGTGTTGCGGCAGATGTGCCCGGCGCCGGTGACCACACTCGGGGTGCCACCGATGCGTTCCAGCGTGCAGAACGAGAAACCGCGGATCTTGCCACCTTCGCTGGCAACCGTGCACAGCACCCATGCTTCGGCTTGCTTGGACAACAACCCGATCTCAAACGCGTTCGACGACTCTGCGCAGAGGTCCGCCATCTCGGTCAAGTCAGCGTCACTGAGCGACGAACAGTCCTTTGTGTCGACCTCGATAGCCATCAGCATCGCCCCCAAAACGAATCGAAAACTTCCTTCATCAGTTTTCAGCGTCCGCGGGCATTTCACAACCTCGAGCCGCGAGTTCCTCTCCGCGACCGGGTCTAGACCAAGATGACGTCGGCCCCAAAGGCGATCCGCAGTTCGGCGACCACACCGTTGGCGCTGCTCACCGCGAACTCGGGAGGTAGCCGAACGACCTGCCGCTCACTTAGGTGGAGTTCAACCGGGGTATCACCGGGGTGCGCTTCAAGAATCGCTTTCAGATCGGCGATGCGTTCCGGCCGTTGATCACCGGGGGCTAAACGCAGACGGACCGGGGTGTTGTCGCTCAGGTTTTCCACCCGTTCGATGTCTTGGGCAAACAGTTTGGGAAGGTCGTCGCCTCGCTCCACCCGGCCCCGCAGCAACACGATCACGTCGTCTTCGAGCATCGGACCGTACTCCTGCATGGTGCGTGGGAACACCATGACCTCAACCGAACCTTCAAGGTCTTCGAGTTCAAAAACTGCCATCAAATCGCCCTTACGGGTCCATTTGCGCTGCAAGTTGGTAATCACCCCACCCACTTTGACGATCGCACCGTCAGCTTGATCGGCTAAACCCGCCACCCCGGTGTCGGCACGGCGCCGCACCTGATCGGCATAGCCGAGCAACGGATGGTCCGAGATGAACAACCCCAGCATCTCTTTTTCGTGAGCGAGACGAGGCATCTTGTCGAATTCGACGTCAGGGATCGACGGCCGTTCGTCGAAACTCGGACCATCGTTGGACTCCCCGAACAGCGACATCACCCCCATGTCGTGTTCGCGGCGACGTTGCACGGTCAGGTCAATGATCTGCTCATGAACCTGCAACAGGCCTTTGCGGGGATGACCCAGAGAGTCGAACGCGCCACCTTTGATCAGCGACTCAATGGTCCGCTTGTTGAGCGCTTCGGTGTCGACCCGTTCCACAAAATCAACAAACGACGTAAACGGTCCGCCTTCGTTGCGTGCGGCCACAATCCGATCCACCACCCCTTCGCCCACGTTGCGAACCGCTGAAAGCCCGAACACGATCGTTCCCGGAGTTCCGGCTTGTTCATCGGCGGGCACCGGGGTGAAGTCCGAATCGGAACGGTTGATGTCGGGCACTTCGACGGTGATACCCATCAGGCGACACTCGTTGAGGTACACCGCGGCCGATTCGAGTTTGGCTTTGACCGACGTCAGCAGCGCCGCCATGTACTCAACCGGATAGTTCGCTTTCAGATAGGCGATTTGGTACGCGACGTAGCCGTAGCCGTAGGAATGCGATTTGTTGAACGCATAGTCAGCGAACTGGGCGATGATGTCGAACATCTCCAGTCCGAGCGAACGCTCGTAGCCCTGAGTGACGACACCGTCAATGAACTTTTCGCGTTCCTTTTCCATGGCTTCGCGAATCTTCTTGCCCATCGCTTTGCGCAACGAATCCGCTTCGGCCAGGGAGTAGCCGGCAAACTTCTGCGCCATCCGCATCACCGATTCCTGATAGATCATCAGGCCGTAAGTGTCGGCGAGCAGTTCTTCGGCGTCGGGGTGCAGAAAGGTGACAGGTTTGCGACCGTTCTTGCGTTCGGCGTAGTCGTTGTGCATGTTCGCGGCCATCGGACCAGGCCGGTACAGCGCCACCAAGGCGGCAACGTCATCAAACGAGGTGGGAGCCAACGACCGGATCAGCGCCCGCATCGGAGCCGATTCCAACTGGAAAACGCCGATCGTCTCGCCTCGCCGCAGCAGTTCATAGGTGGGTTCGTCGTCGAGGGGCACCCCGTCAATGTCGACGTCGATGCCGCGGGTTGTCCGAATCAGCGCCAGACAGTCGCTGATCACGTCCAGGTTTCGCAACCCGAGGAAATCCATTTTGAGCAACCCGAGGTCCTCAACCCCGTGCATCTCGTATTGGGTCACCACCGGTGCTTCCTCGATGGGCTTTCCCGCCTCCGGTTTTCGCTGGATCGGCAGATACTCGACCAACGGTTTGTTGGTGATCACTACCGCCGCCGCGTGGATGCCGTCCTGACGGCGAAGCCCTTCAAGTCCGGATGCGACATCGACTACCCGAGCCACGTCCGGGTCGCTGGCCACCATGTCGCGTAGTTCCCCGGCCGCTTTGTAACCCTCACGGTATTTTTGGTTTTCCTCAAAGCAGTACTTGAGCGGCGTGTCTCGGCCCATGATCAGCGGCGGCATCGCCTTGGCGACCTTGTCTCCGACCGAATAGGGGTAGCCCAACACTCGGGCCGCGTCTCGTACCGCCGCTCTCGCTTTGATCTGGCTGAAGGTCACGATTTGGGCGACGTTGTCTCGACCGTACCGATCGGCGGCGTAGCGGATCATCGTGTCCCGGTAACGGGTGTCAAAGTCCATGTCGATATCGGGCATCGAGATACGCGCCGGGTTCAGGAAACGTTCGAACAGCAGGTCGTATTTGATCGGGTCAAGGTCGGTGATCCACAACGTGTACGCGACCGCGCAACCCGCCGCAGAGCCACGCCCCGGACCAACCCGAATCCCGTTGTCGCGCGCAAATTTGATGAGGTCCCAGGTGATCAGGAAGTACGCCGAGAAACCCATACGGTCGATGACCGACAGTTCATAATCCAGCCGTTGAACCACCGACGCCGGTAGGTTCGACCCCCAACGGCGTTTGGCTCCCTCGTAACTCAGGGCTCGCAGGTAGTCGGTGTCGCTGGCGTACTCGTCAGGCAGAGGAAAACTCGGCAGTTGCGGTTTGCCGAACTCGATTTCAACATCGGCCCGCTCAGCGATCCACAACGAGTTGTCGCAGGCTTCGGGGATCTCGGCGAACAGTCGCCGCATCTCCCCCGCCGATTTGAGGTAGTGCCCGTCACCGTGAAACTTGAAACGGTCTTCGTCGGAAAGCAACGAACCGGTCTGCACACACAACAACGCGTCGTGGGCTTGAGCGTCTCCTTGGTGGGTGTAGTGGGAGTCGTTGGTAGCCAGAATCGGAGCCCCGATCTTGCGAGCGATTTCCAACAGTTGCGGGTTGGTTTGGCGCTGCTCGGGGATCCCCTGATCTTGGAGTTCGATAAAGAAATTGTCGCGACCGAAGATGTCCTGAAAGCGTGCGGCGTGAGCGAGCGCCGCGTCGTCTTGTCCCTGTAGCAGCGATTGCAGGATGTGACCGCCGAGGCAACCCGACGTGGCGATCAGCCCTTCGCTGTGTTCAGCCAGCAACTCCCAATCGGCCCGGGGTTTGTAGTGGTACCCCTCCAGGTAGGCCCGTGACGAAACCTGAATCAGGTTGCGATAGCCAACGTTGCTTTCGGCCATCAAAATGGCGTGGTAGTAGAGCTTCTTGCCGCCGCCGGTATCCCCACCCGAATCGTCGGTTTTGCCTCGCCGGTTGGGGCGTTCGTGACGGCTCTCGTGGGCGAGGTAAACCTCGGTCCCAATGATCGGTTTGATCCCGGCGTCGTGACAGCCTCGGTAGAAGTCGAGGACGCCGTACATGTTCCCGTGATCGGTGATCGCCATGGCGGGCTGTCCATCATGAGCAGCCGCGGCGATGACCTCGTCGAGGCGCGACGCACCGTCAAGCATCGAATACTCGGTGTGAACATGGAGGTGAGCGAACGAATCCGCCATGCACAACCTTTCCGAGGTCGGACCAGTGAAGCCAGAGGTGTGACCAGCCAGTGCTGCAACCAGCCTGTGCTGTGGACAGCCTGTGGACAAATTACAGGCCTGTCGTTTTGAACCTATCGCCCTCCCGTCGTGTCGTCCACCCGCCGTTCAACGATCCACCATTGCTTACCCGATGGGCGCGAAATTCGACACGCCGGATCGGGTTCGAAGCTACAGGTAGGTACCGGGGCGTAGATCTTCGATCGGCGCCTCGGCTGCACCGCTACCGGCGTCAAGTTGCCCCCGCATCGACTGCAACTGTTGACGGGCGACCATCTGCTGGGCGAACAACATGGCCTGCATTCCTTGAACCAGCCCTTCAAGCCAACCAACCAACTGTGCCTTGGCGATGTGCAGTTCGGCGGCCGACGGGGTTTCATCGTCACCAAACGGGATCGCGATTCGTCCCAGTTCTTCGCGTAGGTCTTCAGAAAGCGCACCACCGACTTCGGTGATGGACGTCTCGTAGATCGACTTGAGCCGTTCACGGCTCGGTTCGTCGAGATCCATCGACCGGAGTTCTTCCAAAAGTTGTTTGAGCATCGAACCGATCCGCATCACCTTCGCCGGGTGATCGATCGTTTCGTCAACATCGTCGTGGTCGTCGACCAACTCGACTTCCGACTCATCGACTGTCATCGCCTGCGGTTCGGCATTCGGATGGTCCAGTGAACCAGCAGAGGAAGCATCAGGAGAAGGATTGTCGGACAAGAAACTCTCGCTTTCGTCAAACGAGAAGGCTAGGCGGTTCGGTCGCCAGACGGCTACAAACGCACGCTCAACAACGGGACCAGCATTTCATCGGGGGTCAACGATCCGTGACGGCCCAGCAGAGGAAACGAGTTTTGTTCGCCAGGGTCGGCAACGGTCCAACCGCCTTTGGCTACCACCGCAACGTCTCCGAGTCGACGCCGAGCGGTTTCGGAGACGTGACTACCAAGCCATCGTTCGTCAAGCACCTGTTCGAGCGAACTCACCCAAACCTGTTCACCATGGTGTTGGCCGATTTCGGCGACGACATCGACCGACGCTCCGGTGTGGGTGTGTAGCCAACGGAACCGGGCCTCGCCGGACTGGCCGCGAACTGCGGGCTCCACCGACTTGGTCAATGCAACTTCTCCGTCACGGCATTCGACCAAACCATGATCGGCGGTGACAACCAGCGCCGTTTGGTCCGGGAGCGTCGCCAACAACCCAGCCACCAACTGGTCAACGGCAGCCAGTTCGGCGTCGTAATGATCGCCGAAACCGTATTCGTGAGCGATCTTGTCGATCCCGTCGTAATAGGCGTAAACAAACCGCTCCCCGGACCGAACCGCAGCCACAACCTCTACCGGCAAGGTGGGGAACGTCGTCGAGCCCTGCTGACGACACCCGGCAAGGTGAGCCCGTGTGAAACCGCTGGTACGAAATCCCTTGTTTTGAACCACTAACGGGTCGGCCCCTAGGAAGGGAGGGATTCGCTGGAAGTCTTCGGGAACGACCCGGCGCCGAGCGTCCCCGTTTTCGGTCCGCCAGGAAAGCACGTTAAGGATTTCGTTATCGACCGCGATTCGGTATCCCACGACGCCGTGCTCTCCGGGTGCCGCCCCGGTTGCCAACGAGGTCAACGCGGCTCCGGTGGTGGACGGAGCGACTGTGGTGATCGGCTGACCGGTCAACCCGGTGAGGGTCGGCGCAATGTTTGGCCGTTCACGAAGCTGATGCCATCCCAAACCGTCGATGACCAGCAGCACCGTTGCCTTGGCGTCACGAATCTCGTCACCAAAGAGCAGGGATGGCTGCGGTCCGAGCAGTCCAGGAACGACGTCGGTCAGGCATTCACCGTTCCACTTCGGGAGCACTCGGTCGTTCTGCTGCACCCCGATGATGTTAGCCAGAGAACCGTGAGGGTTCCCCCGAACGTCGCCAGCCCCCTAGAGTCTGGCTATGCGCGTTTCGACCCGAGGCGACTATGCCGCCCGTGCACTGCTTTCACTAGCGATCCACCCCGACTCAACTCCCACCTCGGTTCGTGAAATCGCGATGCGCACTGCGCTCCCTCAGCCCTACCTTGAGCAGATCCTGCTGGCGCTAAAAGGGGCCGGGATTGTGCTGTCCAAACGCGGGGTTGGTGGTGGCTACGTACTGGCCCGGGATCCGTCCGAGGTCAAACTGTCGGAGATCATCCGTGCCGTCGATGGCCCAATCACTGCTGGAGATTTTTCTGAACCGCACACCGACGGGGCCTGCGACCATGAAGGCCAATGCGTGCTACTCGCGATTTGGGGTGCGGCCGGGAGCCACATGCGAGACTTTCTCGACAGCTTCTCGTTAGCCGACATCGCTGATATAGCCCGCGGTGAACGGGGTTGGCCCACCGACGCTAGCTAACGACAGCGTTCCAAAGTGGCTTGCAGGTCCGGTGGGAGCGGTGCGGTGAACGACAGCGGTTCGTCGCTTACCGGATGCCGAACATCCAATTGCGCGGCGTGCAGGAACGGTCGTCCCGGATCGAGTCCTGGGCGGCCACCGTCATAGTCGCGATCTCCGACCACGGGGTGGCCGATGGCTCGAAGATGCACACGAATCTGATGGGTGCGACCGGTTTCTAACCGGCAACGAAGCAACGAGGCGTCCACCGGTTCGGTAAAGCGACGCTCAACTTCGTATTCGGTGACCGCACGCCTCCCCTGCTCCGAAACGGTCATGCGGGTTGGTTGTCGAACGCTTCGCCCTATGGGGGCGTCGATCCGGCCGTTGTCCGAATCAAGGTGCCCCCAGGCCAGAGCTTGATAGATCCGGGTTGGTTCGTGCGACGACATCTGCTCCACCAGTGAGGTGTAGGCCCGGAGGCTTCGGGCCACCACCAGCAGACCTGATGTTCCACGGTCCAACCGGTGCACGATGCCCGGACGGTGCGGTTCGCCTACTTCAGCGATCTCGGGATAGCGAGCGAGCAGGCCGTTGGCCAGGGTTCCGTCGGGCTGCCCCGCACCCGGATGCACCACCAGGCCCGCCGGCTTGTTGACCACGATCAGGTCTTCGTCGTCAAACACCACCTCGAAGTCCAGATCAGGATCTGCTTCGAGGGTTTGATCGTCTGGTTCAGGGATGACGATCGCCAGCACATTCCCGGCGCTTGCTTTGACCGAACCGTTGTTTACCGTCTCACCATCGACCGTGACGTGACCGTCGGCAACCAGCGCCTTCACCACCGAACGGCTCAAACCACTGATCGCGGCGACGACCCGGTCAATGCGTTCGCCGTCGAAGGCCTGAGGGACCTCCTCAACCAGCGTCTCGGTCATCGGCAACGGGTTGGCTCCGGTCAGCGACGACCGAGGCCACCCACCTTGTACTCAACTCGCTCCGCGGCCCAAGGAATCGCTCGGAGTCGTTCCTGAGGAATGGGAAGCCCCGACGAGATACAAATCCCGTAGGTTCCTTTGGCGATCCGAGCCAGTGCGTCGTCGATCTGTTCTACGGCCTGACGGGCTTGACTGGCCAGCGCCAAATCGCGTTCCCGTTCGACCGCCAGCGTGTCGCCTTCACCTGATTCTTCATCGAATTGCACATCGCCAGGTTCGCGGGTGGCGATCAGCGCATCGGCTTCGGCGCGGTAGCCCTCCTCGGAATGCAGATACTTGGCTCGCTCCTCAAGCAACTGCTTCTTCATCTCGTCAAGGAATCGTTTCCCGAACCGGGGTTTCGACGGTTTCTTCGGTGTGGCCTTTTTGGCTGCCGTCTTCTTCGGTGCAGCTGTCTTGGCCGGAGCTTTCTTGGCTGGCGCTTTCTTGGCTGGCGCTTTCTTGGCTGGCGCTTTCTTCGGTGCAGCTTTCTTGGCCGGAGCTTTCTTGGCCGGCGCCTTCTTCGATACAGCCTTCTTGGCTGGCGCTTTCTTGGCCGAAGCCTTCTTCGCCACCACCTTTTTCGCCACCACCTTCTTTGCTGATTTCTTCTCAGCCATGGGACCCACTCCTCTACTTCCGCCTACGGGCAAGTGCCCGAGTCAGGCGCGGAGTCTAGACGAAACAACGACCGTTTCGACGCACTGGGCAGACGGCACCTACCGGCGACGACTGAACCAGTTTCGGTTTCCGTCGCCATCGTCATCATCGAAGAAGGCCGTCATCGCGATATCCGCCTGTTCTTCTTCGGAAACGTTGGCTGCCTCTCGCAGCTGGTCAAGCACATCAGCATCGCTACCGGAGCGGTCGTCATCGGCCGCCACGTCAAAGAGTTCAGTAGCGCTCGGTGCTTCGCCAGTGGTCGGATCTTCGGGCGGGGCCGGAGGCGGGTCTTCGCCAAACACGCTCGACGAAGCCGGGGGTTCTTCCGCCCAAACAACTCCGCCGCTTTCGGGTTCGTCGCTGGAACGATCAGTCTCCGGGGCCAGGCCAGACTCGGTTGCAAGGTCCTGATCAGAGAGGATTCCCACCGCATCGGGCATCGGTCCAGGATCGAAGGTAAACGGATCGTCTTCGATTAACGGCGCAGCTTCGTCAACAACGGCTTCGGAAGGGATCACGACCGCTTCCACCGCCGCCGTTTCTGCCTCGAACGACTCGAAGACTTCAACGGGTTCGCTCTGCGCGTCTCGGCCGGTGCCCGGTTCATCTTCAGCGCTGGCGGGTTCATCGTTGAACGCAGTCAGGTCCTCGGGATTGGCAACTTCGGCACGCTCGACCACCTGCAGCTCGGGAGCATCAACGATTCGTAGCGAATCCGGATCATCCAAGAGACGCTGCAACGTAGAAACCGCGGCAGTAATCTGTTCACGACTCAACCCGACGAAGGACTCCAGCGCTGCGACATCGGCCGCCAGCACTTCGCGTTGCCCATCTAGGGTGGCGATCGCGGCGGCCACGATGGCACGTTCGGCGTTACCAGCCTCCGTTGCTTCCTGCTCGGCCCGTTTGATCTTCTCTCGGCGATCAGTTTCCGCTTCGGCCCGCAGGCGCGACGCGTGATCTTCGGCCTCGCGGCGCAGGCGTTCGGCATCGGCGGTGGCCTCAGAGCGAACCCGTTCGGCCTCCGAAGTGGCTTCTTCCAACACGGCATCCGCGGTCCGTTGAGCGAGGATCAGAAGCCGACTGGCTTGCTCCTCGGCACTACCCACTACAGCACTGGTCGCACCGCCGCTGCGACGTTCGAGTTCAGCGATCCGGGCCCGCGCCTGAGCCACTGCGGCAGCAACACGATCAACGAACAAGTCCACCGCGGCGACGTCGTACCCGCGCCGCTGTTGTCCGAACTGAATGCCTTCAACTATTGGGGAGAACTCATCCATAGAGGTCATCCTAGAGCTAGCAGGGAAGGATTGAGGCCACGACCTGCAAGCCGATGATCACAACGATCGGTGAAAGGTCCAACGCCATCATCCCCAACCGGACCGGGGGCAGGGCCCGCCGGACCGGCCCCAAGACCGGATCGGTAAGCAAGTACAAGAAGCCAGCTACTGCCGCTACCGAGCCGTGCGGGCTGATCGGAAACCAACTCAAAATGATCCGAATCAGGATCACATACACGTAGGCCGACAGAAGCCAACAGACCAAAGCCATCAACGGTGTTACCGAAGCACTCGTCGCACGTCGACATCAGACATGTCAACGTTGGCCGGGATCAGGAGGTACACCTGATCGGCGGCGCGGTCCATCCGTCCACCCAGTCCGTAACAGAGACCGGACGCGAAATCGATGAGTCGCCGCCGCAGTTCCCGGTCGGCTGCTTCCACGTTGACCACCACTGCTTGACCGGACCGGAAACGATCCCCGATCGTTTGGGCGTCGTTGAACGACACCGGAGTCACCACATGAGGACTTGAAGATGGGCTGTCCACAATCTTGACCGCAGGCTGAACTTCAGGGGCAGTTCTCACCACTGGTGCCGCTTCGGCGGCTACCGGGTCGGCAGCAAGCACCCGAACCGCTGAAGGCTTATGAACGACCGGGGTAGCTACCGGTCGAAGTGGTTGAGGTTGAGGTTGCGGTTGTGCCTGCGGCTCGTACTCGGTCGCGTACCCAAGATCTCCGACACCTTCGTCGTACGAGTTCGCATTTTCGATCTCGTAGTCATAGTCCTCATCTGGACCCAAACCGAGGTAGATGAGCGCTTTCTTAAGCCTGGTCACACTGCACCTCCGAAACCCTGAGACTAGCCGTGTTCAGTCACGCAATGGTGGCTTTCGCCGTCGTTCGTTGCCGCCATCGAACCGCGTTGAGGCTTCTCGGTTCAACCGACGCGTGCTCCGAAGATATCTCGACCAATGCGGACCATCGTTGCCCCTTCGCTCACCGCCACTTCAAGATCGGAACTCATCCCCATCGAGCACTCCTGAAGACCTAACGCATCGACCTGGCGACGAAGCAGTGAGAACCCGTCTCGGGCCTGCTCCGCTTCGGCGAGCAACGCGACCCCCATCAATCCGATCACCTGAAGGCCAGCATCGGTGGCGGCAATCACCAACTGTTCGGTGGTGGCTGGATCGCAACCACCTTTGCTGGGTTCCCCTGAAATGTCGACCTGCACCATGATCGAACTCCCGGGGCTTCGTTTGGCGATCTCGGCCACGAGCTCAGGGCGATCAACCGACTGCCAGACATCAACAAACAACGCGAGATGGCGGACCTTGTTTCGTTGGAGCCGTCCAATGAAATGCACCGTTGGGTCGGTACCGATCTCCGGCAGTTTCGAACACGCCTCCTGGGCATAGTTCTCGCCAATATCGTCGATACCGGCGGCTACAACAGCGTCGATGGCCGACGCCGGGAACGTTTTTGTGACCGCAATGATCCGTGTCTGTTCACCACCGGCTCGGGTGAGCCGTTCACGCAACGCCACCACGCGTTCGGCGACCATCCCCCACTCGGTTCCGTTCACGATCGAACCAGTCGGGCTGCGGTCACTTGGCGACCGGTTTCGCCTCGGGTGCGATGCGAGAACCAGCGCTCATCGCTGGTATCGAACCCGAGATCATCGATCCAGTCCACGCCGGCCGCCCGCAGCGCAAGGGTGACTGCAGCCGGCATGTCGAGGGCTAACTGGCCGGTCGAGGTCTGGCCCGCCACATCGCCACCAACTGCGGTCGCCACGACCTGAAGGTCATCGGCACCGAACTCGTACCCTGAGGGCCGGATACACGGACCGATCACCGCTCGCAAGCCGGTTGAACCGTTCAGGGCGTGGATCTCGGCAACTGCTGAAGCCACCACCTGCGCGACCAACCCTCGCCAACCGGCGTGTACCACGCCCACGACGCCATCTCCGATCAGCACGATCGGTACACAATCTGCGGTTTGCACTGCCAGCACCGCATTCTCGGCAGCGGTGACGGCCCCGTCGGCTTCACCACCTGCAGCCGCTCCGGGATGGTCGACGACGACCACTTCAGACCCATGTACCTGCATCAACCAGGTCCATTCACCTTCAAAAACCTGTTGACGCCGCTGGTCGAGTGCACTGCGGGTGCCGTGGATCGAAAAATCACCGTCGAAGCGGTCGGTGATTGCGATCTCAACGAAGGTGTCCGTGCCTGCCGGCAGACGACGGAACCACACGGTCTTACTGCAGGAACGACGGGACGTCGAAGTCGTCGTCGCCGGCCTCTCGAGGCGAAGCATCCGCGAAGACGTCAGCGATCGCCCCTGAACCTTCGAGGTTCGACATCGGGTCCTGAGCCGCCGTCGATCGGCTCGAGGAATCTTCCCAACGGTCGAACCCGGCGGCGATCACGGTTACCCGCACCTCGTCACCCATCTCGTCATCGATGACCGCACCGAAGATGATGTTGGCATCTTGGTGGGCGACGCCGTGGATGATTTCTGCGGCCTCGTTGACTTCCATCAAACCCAGTTCCGACCCACCCGAAATGTTGAGCAGGATCCCGCGGGCGTTTTCGATGGAGGCTTCAAGCAGAGGACTCGAGATTGCCGAACGAGCCGCAGCGACCGCTCGACCCTCCCCGCTGCCATGACCGATACCCATCAACGCGGAACCAGCATCGATCATCACGGTTCGCACATCGGCGAAGTCGGTGTTGATCAGGCCGGGGGTGGTGATCAGGTCGGTGATCCCCTGAACGCCTTGCAACAGGATTTCGTCGGCCATCTTGAACGCGTTCAGCATCGACGTGTCGTTCGAAGCAACCGACAGCAGGCGATCGTTGGGGATCACGATCAGCGTGTCGACCTTTTCTTTGAGGCGTTGGATCCCTTGCTCGGCTTGAACCGACCGGCGACGACCTTCAAACGAGAACGGACGGGTGACGACACCGATGGTGAGCGCCCCCTGGTTTTTGGCAACCTCGGCGATAACCGGAGCGGCTCCGGTGCCAGTGCCACCGCCTTTGCCCGCAGTAATAAACACCATGTCAGACCCGGCGAGCGCTTCACGGATCTCGTCGATGTGTTCCTCAGCCGCAGCCCGGCCCACGTCGGGATCGGACCCGGCGCCGAGCCCACGAGTCAGGTCCCGTCCGATATCGAGCTTCTCGTCGGCGTCGCTCATCAATAGCGCCTGCGCATCGGTATTGGCAGCGATGAACTCGACACCTTTGAGCCCGGCGTCGATCATCCGGTTGACGGCGTTGACACCGCCACCGCCGACACCGACAACTTTGATAACGGCGAGATAGTTCTGCGGATCAGTCAATTCGATCGTTCCCTGTGACAGACGGCGGACAGAGCATCCACCGAAGCTCAAAACATTGCGCTCTTGCCCGCCACGGTAGTACTCCACACCTGCGGTTTGAGGGACGGTCGGCCCAACCGGGGCCGCTCCGGCACTCTCCTAGGAAACCGTTCGCGCTCACGGCAGTTGGCTTTCACAGATCGGATCTCGGGTGACTGAAGGCAACTCGGCTACCCGAAGGTCGATTTTGGCCATGCAACGACGGTCCACCCGACCCAAAACGGCACGAAGCGCTTCCAGCTTGGCCGGCAAATCTTCGTCGTATCCCAGATCTGCGGTGGCGCTGCCGACCAGATCCAAGACAAACAGTTGCAGCGACTGTTCATCGGTGGTCATCACAAAAGCTTCGATCCAGGGACTGAGATCGTCCGGCACGAGTTGAACCAGCTTCAACACGGGAAGCGCAGAGGTTTGGACATCTCCCAGCACACCGGTTGCGACAAGTTCGATGCGGGGCAACGGGGACGGGGTGAGTGCTTCGACGTAACTCATCGCAATCCCGTCGGCATCGACCAGCACCGTCATCTCGCCCGGTCCAAGCATCTGAGCGATCGGTTGCCGTTCCTGCACCGTCAACTTGACGGTCGAAGGCCAGCGCCGCGAACCGTCAACCGTTTTCACCCACGGCAGGGCAACCACTGCTCGTTCCGCGGCTGCCAGATCAAGGGTGACCAGCGGTTCACCCAGCACCAAACCCGACGCTTCACGCACGGCGTCAACCCGATCGACGCTTACCCCTTCGACCGTGATTCGATCTAGATCAAGCAGCGCTGAACGACTGACCAGCACCGCCAGCACCGCCAACGCCCCAACGATCACCACTCCGATCAGAATTCGCAGCCGTCGCCGTCCCCGCTGACGGCGAACGTCGATACGGCGTTCGCGTATCCGCGGGTCGATCTTGGCGCTGTTCATGAGACCCAGGGAAAGCGGCTTGGATCGAAGCCAACCAGCCGCGTTTCTGGCCGCAAGTCAACCAGATGCACGTCACGGACGAGTTCCCATATTCGGATCATCAACTCAACAACGTCATCGGCTGATCCACCGTCATCGACCTGAATGAAGTTGGCGTGTTTGGTTGACACCTCGGCGCTACCGATCCGCATCCCGCGGCCACCGGCCTGATCGATCAGTCGGCCTGCGCTGTCCCCGTCCGGGTTGGCAAACACCGAGCCTGCGTTCTGCCCACCGGGTTGGTGTTCGCGGCGCCAGCGGACAATGTCCGCGATTCGTTCACGACCCTGCCCGTCGGAATCCGCAGCGAGGCCCAGTTGGCAACCAACCACGAGTTCGTGGCTAGCGAGGTTCGACCGGCGATACCCAAAATCGAGTTCTGCGGCTGAACGGATGGTGCGATGACCGGTTCGGAAATCAACGACATCTACCGCCACAACCGAATCGACCATCTCCGCACCGTGGCCGCCGGCATTCATCCGAACCGCACCCCCAACCGATCCCGGCACTCCCACCGCCCATTCGAAACCGGTCAAACCGTGTTGGACCGTGGTTCGGGCCACGACCGGCAGTTTGGCCGCGCCGCCTGCGACCACGCTGCTGCCTTCAACGGTCACCGTGGTGAAAAACTCACCGAGCTGCACCGCAAGCAACGCAACCCCGTTGTCGCTGACCAGCAGGTTAGATCCGCGGCCAACCATGAGCATCGGGATCTCACTCCCGCCAACGATCGCAAGCATCCGATCAAGGGTTTCGTTGTCGACGACACGGATCAGGGCCGCGGCTGACCCACCGACCCGGTACGTCGTCAACTCCCCTAGGTTTGCGGTTCGGGTGACGGCGTGAGGAAACGTTCGTTCGAGCGAATCGATCAACTCGGCGAGGTCACTCATTACCAAGCCCCTGATGGCTATCGGTGCTGCGCATCGCGGCGACGATCTGGTCGGGTAATCCGGTCAGATCACCCGCACCAAGCGTCAAACAGAGGTCACCGGCGCCGAGTTCTTCAACCAGCCACGCCCCGACGTCGTCGAGCCGCGGCATGAAACGCACGTCGGCATCGGGTGCGGCCTGGCGGATTGCATCCACGATGAGCTCCCCGGTGATCCCGGGCCGTGGCGCCTCACCCGAAGCGTAGATTTCCGTAATCACCGTGATATCAGCGTTCGTGAAGCTCCCGGCGAAGTCCTGCCAGAGCGCAGCAGTGCGGCTGTAGCGATGCGGTTGAAAGACACAGATGATGCGGTTCCAATCGCCATCAGCGGCCGCCGCCAACGCGGTTTGTACCTCGGTTGGGAGATGCGCGTAGTCGTCAACGAACACCGTGCCATCAACCTCACCCCGGAACTCGAAACGACGAGCGACACCCCCGAACCGGCCAAGCCCTGACGCAACATGGTCAACATCGGCTCCGGCGGCCAGCGCCGCAACCAGCGCCCCTACCGCGTTCCGGGCGTTGTGCACGCCTGGTGTTGGCAGCGTGACCCGGACGATCTGCTGGCCGTTGTGGTGCACGCTGAACGTGATCGAAGAACGTTCGGCGACAAGGTCGCTGATCCGATAGTCCGCGTGTTCAGCGAGTCCATACGTCAACCCCGGCACTTGCGCAGCAACTGCCATCGCTCCCGGATCGTCCGCGCAGTAGATCGCCTGTTGCGCGTTGGACGCAAACGTGACAAACGCGGCGTGGAGTTTTGCCGGGTCGTTGTCGTAGGTCTCTAGGTGGTCGAGTTCGACGTTGGTAATGACCGCGATCTCGGCCCCTAACGCCAAGAACGTCTGATCTGATTCGTCGCCTTCGATGACCATCCACGGACCAGAAGCCCAATCTGCTCCGGACCCGATTTCGTTGACGTCACCACCAATAATGAACGACGGCTCAACCCCGGCCTCAACCAGAGCCATTGCCAGCATGGAGCTGGTAGTGGTTTTGCCGTGGGTGCCGGCCACCACGATCGTTCGGCGGTGCTGAGCGATCGCCGGCAGAATGTCTTTGCGGCGAGCGACCGGAAGATCGCGGGCAACGGCGGCAACCACTTCAGGGTTGTGGTCCGGGATCGCGGTGCTGATCGCCACCAACTCGGTTTCGCCCAGATTGTCGGCGTCATGACCGACAACAACCGTGATGCCTTCGGCTCGTAGCCGTTCAACAATCGCTCCGCCTTTGAGGTCGCTTCCGGTCACGGTGTGACCCATCCGATGCAGTACGACCGCGATGGCCGCCATCCCGGCGCCACCGATACCAACCAGATGCACCCGACGGGGTCGGGACAGGTCAAGAGCCATCTCAGTGCTGCTTCCTTGGTCGGCGGGCGTAGGTCTCCATCAGGTCAACCACCGCGTGCGCGGCGTCCGGTCGGGCCACCGACGTCGCGGCCTGGCGCATCGCGGTTCGCCGGGCCGGATCGTTGATCAACGAATCGAGTTCGTCGAATGCTCGCTCGCCGGTCAGTTCGGCGTCCGGGACCAGTACCGCCGCTCCGGCGTCAACTAACGCTCTGGCGTTTGCTGTTTGATGATCTCCGGGTGCTCCCGGTAGCGGCACCAGCACCGAGGGCAGACCAGCGACCGCGAGTTCAGCAACCGACGATGCTCCGGACCGGCAGAGGATCAGGTCGGCTGCCGCGAAGACGGTCGGCATGTCGTCTTCGTAAGCCACCAGCTCGTAGGTCAGCAGTGGGTCGTCGGTTCGAACACTGCGTTTCGAGAGTTCGTCAAAGTCACGGGTGCCGCTGACATGACGGATAACCAGATCTCCCCGGTTCGACCAGCGGGCCTGCACGTCGGCAATGGCGTGGTTGATGCGACGGGCGCCCAACGACCCGCCGAACACCACCAACAGCGTCTGTTGGTCGTTGACGTTGAGTTGTTGACGGGCAGCCCGGCGGCGTTCCGGATCCGGATTCGACAAAGCCCGGATCTCGTCGCGGACGGGGTTGCCGGTCCAATGCGAGTTGGGAAGGTCGGTTCCTGGAAAGGACACGGCGCAGGCCCGAGCGAACCGTCCCGCGAGCCGATTCGCGGCTCCCGGAACCGCGTTCTGTTCGGCAACCACGATCGGTACCCGGCACAGAATCGCACCGAACACACAGGGCACCGAGGCGTACCCGCCGAGTCCGACCACAACCGCTGGTCGGAGCCGCACCACCAGCCAAATTCCGCGCAGCACCGCGGCCAGCAACCCGAGCACCGCACCGACGTTGGCCCAAGTCAGGCGCCGTTGGATCCCCCGGCCCGGCAGCGTCGTCAAGGTAAGGCCAGCTTCGGGAACGAGGCGAGTCTCGATCCCGCGCGCTGAACCCACGTAGCGAATCGCTTCCGGGTCCACACCTCGTTCGATCAGTTCCGCCGCGATCGCGAGCCCGGGAAGAACATGCCCAGCGGTTCCACCCCCGGCAATGATCGCGTGTACTCGGGTCACCTCAGCGCCCCTGCCGTGCGATGTTCAACAACACCCCGACCACGCCCAACGTGACCAATACCGACGACCCGCCGAACGACAGGAACGGGAGGGTCACCCCGGTGACCGGCAGGACCGCGATCACGGCACCGATGTTGAGGATGGCCTGCGCCATGATCCAGACCGTGATGCCTGCCGCCAGCAGCATCCCGAAACGATCCGGTGCTCGAACCGCAGCAAGCATCCCGGCCCAGCCAAAGATCGCAAAACACGTCAGCACTCCGAACGCACCCAAGATCCCTAATTCTTCGGCGATGATCGCAAAAATGAAGTCGGTGTGGGCGAACGGGAGGAAACCCCATTTGGCATGGCTCGCACCAAGCCCCACCCCCTGCCAGCCTCCGGCGGTGATGGCGTGAAGCGACTGAAGCGACTGGAACCCACCACCGGCAGGGTCAGCGGCGGGATCAAGGAAGGCAAAGAAGCGACGTCGTCTCCATGCCACTGGGAAAATCATCAAGCTGGTCAGCCCAGCCCCGGCGACCGTTAACCATCCGAGGTTCTGGAGTGGAATGCCCGCCAGGAACAACATGACGACAACGGTCGTGCCAATGATCAGGATCGCCCCCAGGTGGGGTTGAAACACCAGCAGGCCGAGGACAAATCCGACCACGATCAACACCGGCATCAGCGTCATGCGCGTGTCGTGAGCCAGACGGTTGGAGCGCGATAAAAGATCCGCCACGAACAACACCACAGCAAATTTGGCGAGTTCTGAAGGCTGAACCGTGATGGGGCCGAACCCCAGCCAGCGGGTTGCCCCGTTAGCCGACAGCCCAACGCCAGGAACCAGCACGAACCCCAGCAGCATCACCGAACCAACCATCAACGGTGCCGCCATGATCTTCCACCGGTGGTAGTCGATCCGCATGATCACCATCATGATGATCGTTCCGAGACCAACCCAGAGCAGTTGTCGGCGGAACAAACTCCAGGCACTGTCGGTTGCGTTGATCGATGAAGCCGCGCTGGCCGACAGCACCATGATCACGCCCAGCGCAGTGAGCACTGCGACCACCGAGAACAACGCCAGAAAAACCGGGGTACGCGAACCAATGGGGCGCCCAAACGCGGGTTTCATTCTCGCTTTGTTCGCGCCCGGTTTAGTTTGGGTTTTGGTGGGCCGTCCTCCCTTTACGATTCGGCGCTGTTGGGTGGTGGTCATCGTTCACCACCTGCGGCTCGGACAGCCCGAGCGAAGTCGTCACCGCGCTCGCCGTAGTTTCGGTACCAGTCAAACGAGGCGCAGGCCGGCGACAGCAGTACCGGAACTGCACCAGCTGAATAGCGACGTGCGGCCTGCACCGCTTCGTCCATGTCGCTGGCGCGTGCCACTGGGCAATGCCCAGCGAAAACCTTTTCGATGTCGTCGGCTGACTCGCCGATCGCGACAACCGCGACGGTCCGATCCGAAGCCCCCGCAAGCGTGGACAGGTCGATGCCTTTGTTGCGGCCACCCGCGATCAACACCACCCGGTCGAACCCTCGAAGCGCTGAAAGGGTGGCGTGAGGGGTCGTCGCTTTCGAATCGTCGTAATACCACTGGCCGTCGAGGCAGCCCACCGGCGAAACCCGATGCGCGAGCGGGGTGAACTGTTCCGCGGCCTCGACCACATAGGCCGGATCAACCCCGAAGGCCTGCACGCTGGCTGCTACCGCCAACGTGTCTTCGATGTCGTGAGGAAGCGACCGCCAGAGTTGCTGGGTGGTTCCAAACACACCATCGGGTCCAACGAGTTGCGCGCCTTCGACCCGCCAGTCTCCGTCAGTACCAAACGTCGTTGCCCGACGATCGCGGGGAACGTGACTCATCACGATCGGGTCGTTTGCGTTCGCGACGGCTACGCCATCTTCGGCTAGCAGGTTGAACACTTGGGCTTTCGCAGCTTCATAGGTTGCGAGGTCGCGGTGGACATCAAGGTGGTCGGGAGCGAAGTTCAGCCAGGTCCCGACCTGCGGACGGAAACGGCAGGCGTGAGAGAGCCGAAACGAGGACGCCTCAACCACGAACACCTCGACTTGCGGATCATCGATCGCGGTTACCAGCGGCACATCAGTGTTGCCGGCTGATGCAGCTACGCGTCCCGCGGCACGCAACGCGGCGACCGCCAATTCGACCGAAGTCGTTTTTCCGTTGGTTCCGGTGATGGCCAGCACCGGTCGCGAATCCCAGACCGCGGCGAGATCAAATTCGGAAACGATCGGGATCCCCGCCGAATGCGCGGCCGCGAAAATCGGGTGCGTTTCAGCAAGCCCCGGGGTGGGAAGCACCACATCGGCTTCGGCGAGCAACGCTGGAAGTTCACTGGCGGTAGCGAGTTCGATCCCGAGACAATTGGCTG
>JAFMKU010000029.1:0-2075 GCA_017852795.1 Candidatus Neomicrothrix sp. | reverse complement strand
GTCCGGATGATCGTCAACCCCAACCGGATGGTTGCCGCGTCGGACCAGCGCGCCGGCAACGGCACGGTTGGTGATCCCCAATCCGACCAGAAGGGCCCGCCGCGGCGACGCGAGAACCGCGTCAAGTTCCGACATCAGGCGGTGATCCCAGCGTTGATGGCATCGGCGTAAAACAACGCCAGACCCATGCCCGTGCACAAGCCAGACAGGATCCAGAGTCGGACGATGACGGTCGTTTCCGGCCATCCCCCCAGTTCGAAGTGGTGATGGATCGGTGCCATGCGGAAGAGTCGACGGCCTTTGCCGAGCCGGAACACCAGGATCTGCAAGATGACCGAGACGGTTTCCATCACGAACAGTCCTCCGATGATTGGAAGCAGCAGGTTGGTGCTGGTGACCAACGAAAGCGCGGCGAGCCCGCTCCCGATCGCGAGCGACCCGGTGTCTCCCATGAAGATCTGCGCGGGTGCTGCGTTCCACCAGAGAAAGCCGATGATGCCTCCCACCATGGCGGTGGCGATGACTGCCAGATCAAGGGCGTGGGGGTTTGCGTAGAATTCTGGATGCCGAAACTGCCAGAAGCAGATGACGGTAAACGCCGCGAACCCGAAGGCTCCGGCACCGGCGGCTAACCCGTCGAGTCCGTCGGTCAAGTTGACTGCGTTGGTGGTCGCGGCGATGAGCAGAAGCGCCCACAGCATCCAACTAACCCGGCCAATGTCCCAGCCCGGGTTGTCCCATCGAGTGAACGAAATGCTGGTGGCAACATGGGTGTATTCGGTAACAAGAAACGCGAATCCGAGTCCGACGATCACCAAACCGAGCATCTTTGCCCGCTTGTTCAAGCCAAGGTTTCGGGCCGCAATGACTTTGATCCAGTCGTCGACCAGGCCAACGGCGCCACCTCCGACGATGGCCATCATGACGAAAATGCCGGTCCGGGTGTAGATGCCACCAAAGAAGTCGGAGACGACATATCCGGCGGCGGCACCGGCGACGATGGCGACGCCCCCCATGGTGGGAGTGCCGGCTTTGGTGAAGTGACCTTCGGGGCCATCGTCACGGATCGGTTGGCCGATCCGATGCTGGGTTAGCCAGGTGATGAGGGCGCGGGTTCCCAGCAGGGAAACCACCATCGAAATCGCTCCAGCTAACAAGAGTCGGGTCATCGGGCCAGATCCTCACGGTCGCGTAGTTCCTCAGCGGTAACGAGACGGTCGTCGAACGCAACAACCGTTCCGGCCGTTTCCTGAGTTGCTTCATGTCCTTTACCAGCAATCACCACGACATCACCCTTGCAAGCGGAACGCACTGCGTGGCGGATGGCTAAGCGGCGATTTGGTTCGACACGTTCCGGCGGGTTCTGCATCCCAGCGACGATGGCCGCGCAGATCGTCTCTGGGGCTTCGCTGCGGGGGTTGTCGCTGGTCACGATCACCCGATCCGCGAGCCGTTCGGCGACCTCACCCATCAACGGCCGTTTGCCTTGATCCCGGTCGCCACCCGCACCGAACACCACCACCAACGAACCGGTCGTGATCACACGAGCCGCTTCCAACACCGCCTCCAAGCCATCCGGGGTATGGGCGTAGTCAACGATCACTGCGAACGCTTGACCGGCATCAACCGTTTCGAACCGGCCCGGAACCCGCTCCACCTGGCCCAACGCCACCGCGACGGGTTCCGGTTCGTAGCCAAGCGCGACAACGATTTCCGCGGCGAGCACCGCGTTGGCCACGTTAAACGGGCCGACCAACGAAAGGGCCACCGTTTGGTCTCGCCACCGGAACTGACTTCCGGTGGCGGTGCACACTGCCACCGACCGGATGGAGTCATCGAGCGCGATCGTCGGGATCTGACCCTTGCTGGCGATTCGTTGCCCGGCGTCACTGGCAGTGTTGACCACGGCCAGTTCACTTAGTTCGGGGGTGAACAGGCGAGCTTTCGCTGCTTCGTACTGTTCAAGGTTGCCGTGATGATCTAGGTGGTCGATTCCCAGATTTGTGAACGCCGCGACCCGAAATCGAGTGCCATCAACTCGACGCTGATCTAGCGCATGGCTCGATACTTCCATC
>JAFMKU010000028.1:2633-30413 GCA_017852795.1 Candidatus Neomicrothrix sp. | reverse complement strand
GGTGGGGCCGCTGAGGGTGCAATCCTGCGACCAAACCAGCCGACTGGTGGTTAGGCGTTGCCGACCTCATCCATCAATTCGTCTGAGACATCCATGTTGCCGTGGACGTCCTGCACGTCGTCGAGGTCGTCGAGCAGATCCAGAAGCTTCATCAACTGTTTGACCTGTCCGGCTTCGGTCACCTCAACCGTCGACGTGGCGAGCATGGCTAGGTCGGCTGATTCGACCGCGATCCCGGCTTGGTCAAGTGCGTCGCGAACGGTGGGCAGATCCGACGGAGGGGTGGTGACCCGCCAGAAGTCCCCGTCGTCGGTGATGTCTTCAGCACCGGCATCGAGTGCCGAGAGCATCACGTCATCTTCGGCCACCGATGCCGGCACCAAAATGACGCCTTTGCGTTCGAACTGCCAGGAAACCGCGCCGGGTTCTGCCAACGACCCTCCGTTTTTTGACAGCGTCGAGCGGACATCGCCAGAGGTGCGGTTGCGGTTATCGGTGAGGCATTCGATCAACAGCGCGATCCCACCCGGTGCGTAGCCTTCGTAGGTGACCGACTCGTAGTTGACCCCTTCGAGTTCGCCGGTTCCTCGCTTGACCGCACGTTCAATGGTGTCGAGCGGCACCGAGTTGTCTCGAGCTTTTTGGAACATGGTTCGCAGGGTCGGGTTGGATTCGGGATCTCCGCCACCGGTTCGGGCCGCCACCTCCACCTGCTTGATGAGTTTGGCGAACAGCTTGCCTCGCTTGGCATCGGCTGCGCCCTTCTTGTGTTTGATCGTTGCCCACTTGGAATGACCACTCATGGTCGACCCTCGCTCTAATGACGTTCGGTCACCGGTTCTTCAACCGCTGACGATTCTTCTAACACTCCAGCCAGAGACAACCAGCCTTGGTGCAAACGGCTGTCGCCGGAAAGCTCCGGATGAAACGATGCCACGGTAACGGAACCGCTTCGGCACAGTACCGGATGCTCCTCAACCGAGGCGAGAACCTCAACACCGGCACCTACCTGTTCAACGACCGGGGCTCGAATGAACACCCCTGGGAACGGGTGGCTCAACCCGGCCACGTCAAGATCAACTTCAAACGAGGCCAGCTGGCGCCCGTACCCGTTGCGCCGGACGGTGATCGGAAGCGCCGAAAACCGGTGCTGATCAGCGCGACCATCGACGATTTCTTCGGCCAGCAGGATCATCCCGGCGCAGGTGCCCAACACCGGTAGTCCAGCGGCGAGCCGTTCTGCTAACGGGGCCAGCAGTCCGCTGCGTTCAAGCAGCATCGACATGGTGGTCGATTCGCCACCGGGCATGACCAGCGCCTCAACCGCGTCAAGATCGGCTGGTGTGCGAACCTCAATGACCTTAGGTCCGAGGCTGGCAACCATCCGACGATGAGCGTCGAACGCCCCCTGCAGGGCCAGAACCCCGACGGTGGGCGTTACCAACCCCGTTCAGCCAGCTTCGTTTCGAGCGTCGCGATTTCGAGACCGCGCATCGCGTCGCCGAGCCCGGTCGAAACTTTGGCCAGCACCGCCGCGTCACGGTAGTGGGTTGCCGCTTCCACGATCGCTGCTGCCATCCGCTCGGGTTCGTCGGATTTGAAGATGCCGGAACCCACGAACACGGCCTGAGCACCGAGCTGCATCACCAACGAGGCATCGGCGGGGGTGGCGATGCCACCGGCACAGAACAACGGAACCGGAAGTTCCCCGGTTTCGGCAATTTCCTGCACCAACGGCAACGGGGCACGAAGCTGCTTGGCCCACTCGAACAGTTCGGCCTGATCGGCCTGCGTGATCTTCTTGATGTCGCCGATGATCGAACGAATATGGCGAACAGCCTCAACGACGTTGCCGGTGCCAGCTTCGCCTTTGGAACGGATCATGCAAGCACCTTCGCTGATCCGCCGCAGCGCCTCACCAAGATTGGTTGCGCCGCACACGAACGGCACATCGAACGCCCACTTGTCGATGTGGTGCGTTTCGTCAGCCGGAGTCAACACCTCCGATTCGTCGATGTAATCGACGTCGAGCGACTGGAGGATCTGCGCCTCGGCGAAATGCCCGATCCGGGCTTTGGCCATCACCGGGATGGAAACGGTTGCCTGAATGCCACGGATCATTTCCGGATCCGACATCCGCGACACCCCGCCGTCTTTTCGAATGTCCGACGGGACACGCTCCAGGGCCATCACAGCAACAGCCCCTGCATCTTCAGCCACTCGGGCCTGCTCAGGGTTGACGACGTCCATAATGACGCCGCCTTTGAGCATCTCGGCGAGGCCACGCTTCACCAGTGGGCTCCCGGTCGAACGGTTCGTTTCGGTCATAGCCCGAAGCCTACCTGCGGCGACTTACCACGCGCCCTGCTCGGTGGGATCAGAATGCGAACCGCGATGACCGTCGAAACCGGTTTGGTTTAGAGCTCGCGAAGCGCGTCAACCCGGGCGCCGAGACTGAACCCGTCAAGATCGACGCTGCCCACCATCCAGAGATGCTCGGTCGCTGGTTGAGAAGCCATCCGGTCGGATTCGGCGGCTTTGGCCAGAGCAGAAGCCAACGCCGGTGGGTATCGGGTTAACGCCACGCCAGCAAAATCGGCACGGACCCGAGCCCCGTTGGCAATGTTCGCCCCGCCAGCAAACCGGCCAAACCGTGTCGCCATCGCCGCGTACACCGTTGCCGCTTCCGCTTTGGCCAGATCGGCTGTCAGTTGACGGGCCACCACCGCTTCGAGTTCGAGTCGGTCAAGGTGGTCGAGCAATCCGCGGGTGACGATCAACGCCAGGTCTGACCCTCGAGTGACCAGCGCGGCGTCGAGCGCCGACTCTCCGACGATCAACAGTTCAGGTTCTGGGATTCCGTGACTGGCACAAATCGACTCAACCAGGCTTTCCAGCCGCGGTTCAGCACCTTCACCGAGCGGTTCGGCGCCGAGCACTTTGATCACGGTCGCTTTGGCTCCGCCGAGGACCAAGCGGTGCATGAACGCACCCACCAGCAGCCCAGCAACCACCGCGAAAGCCACCGGAATCAGGATCATCAAAACCGCGGCGACGGCCAGACCAGCGACGGCGGCGAGTCGGAACGCAACCCGTTGAGCGGACAAAGTGGTCACGGTGACGCGACTCAGAACTCGACCGAGACGTTGCCGCGTGCTTCGCCTTCAACTTCGAAGTATTCCCGCTCGGTGAAGTTGAGCATTCCGGCCAGCAGCACCGCCGGGAACGTTTCAATCGCGGTATTGAACTTGAGCACCTGATCGTTGTAGTGCTGGCGGGCAAACGCGATTCGGCTTTCAGTCGCGGTCAACTCTTCTTGAAGCTGCGAAAAGTTTTCGTTCGCTTTCAGATCCGGGTACGACTCGCTCAGCGCGAACAGTTGACGAAGCGCACCGGACAGCATGTTTTCGCTCGCGGCCGACTCCTGCGGCCCCGACGCGGCGGTTGCGACGTTGCGAGCTTCGATCACCGCTTCCAGCGTCTCCCGCTCATGGGAGGCGTAGCCCTTGACCGTCTCAACAAGGTTGGGGATCAGATCCCAGCGTCGTTTCAACTGCACATCGATCTGCGCCCAGGCGTTCTCGATCCGGTTCTTGAACCGGACCAGCCGGTTGTAGACCACGACGACGTACATCGCCAGCAACAACACGATGGCGAGAATGATTAGACCGATGATCATGACGACCTCCGATAGCGGGACCCCATCAAGTTACCGGAAATCTGTTCGGCCGCGGAGCGTCAGCGGGTCGGCTTAGCGAGCGGCGTTGGCCACGAGACGTTCGTAGCGTTCCATGTAGATACCGGCGAGGCGGGCCATCGAGAACGCTTCGGCTCGCTTCCGTCCCGACTCCACCAGCTCGGTTCGTCGCGCCTCGTCGCTCAGCACCGACCGGAGCGCTTCGGCCAGTTCGCGTCCATCACCGGGTGGTACCAGCAGCGCGTCGAGACCATGCCGAGCCACGTTGGCGTACCCCGGGATCTTGCCGGCAACCACTGCGGTCCCGGCCGCCATGGCTTCCAGCAGCACGATGCCGAACGACTCCCCATGCAACGACGGTGCACAGAACACATCGGCGCCGCGCAGTCGCGCAATCTTTTCGGTTTCCGAAACCGTCCCCAACCATTCGATGCGAGCGTCGCCAGCCACCGCGGCCCGCAACTCGGCGGTCTCGGGCCCCTCGCCCGCCACCCAGAGACGAGTTGTCGCCGGCAGGTACCGCATGGCGTCGAGCAGCACCCGCAAACCTTTGCGTTGCTCGTGACGGCCCAGAAACAAAATGGTTGGCCCCTGAGTCGGGTACGGATCCCCGCTGGCGTAACGAGCGAGTTCTACCCCGTTGAAGGTCAGATCGTAGGTTCCACCTAACCCTTCGGAAGCCATCTTGCGGGCATCGTCGGAAACTGCACAGCGATCGTCGAGTCGACCAGCGAGGTACCGAACCACCCACGGCAGCAGCTCGTAGGCGAGGCTTCCACCCGCGGCGTGAAACGTCCCGATCAGCGGTGCTGGTTTGGTGAGCAGCGCGGTCTGGGTTGGTCCGGGAGCGATCGGTTCGTGGAGGTGGATCACGTCGAACGCTTCGTCGCGCATGGCGCGGATAGCCCGCAGCTGGGCGGCCGGGTCGGGTGCGACCGGCGCCACCGAACCGTTCGCCGCGGTCGGAAGGCTGTTGCCCAACGAGGTCACCCCAGCATCGGGAGGTGGGCCGTCACAAGGGGCCAACACCCGAACCTTCTGGCCTTGACGGCGCAGCGCCCGGGCCAAACCCAGCACCTGCATCTGCACCCCGCCGGGCACCGTCAAGCTGTACGGGCAGATCAACCCAATTCGCAGGGCCGTCATTGGAGATCAACCAGATGCTCGGGAACCGGCCGGTCCAACGCTAGGTAGTCACTGGGCCAGTTCGGATTCAACAGATGCCATTGCTCCGGGGCTTGCGCGATCAACCCTTCGAATTCGGTTGCGATCATCTGAGTGAGGCGAACAATGTCGTCACGGAGACGACCACCGGACCGTTCAATCTGTAGCGGAGGGCGACACAACCCGTGACGGGCCTGGTCACGCCAGAACACCGCAGCGGGCATGACCGGCACACCGGTGCGCAACGCAATGGTGGCGGGTCCAGCGGGAAGCGTCGTGCGTTCCCCGAAGAAATCAACCGGCACCCCGTTGCCTTGCAGGTCGCGGTCACACAGGAGACAGACCAGATGTCCTCGCCCCAGCGCCCGCACAATCTGCTTTCCGGCATCGGGTCCCAACGGGTGCAGCTCCATCCCCAACGATTGGCGAAGCTCCAAAAACCAGTCGAACACTTCCGGCGGCTGTATCGGTTCGACGATGGCGGTGACCCGAACATCGGCGATCCGAGCCAACCAGAACGCCGCCCACTCCCATGTGCCAAGGTGAGGAAGGGCCAGTATCGCCCCTGACTTCCCTGGCCCGCAGTGGGCTTCGATTTCACCAACCCCTTCGAACGAGAATCCCTGATCGAGTTCGTCGAGGTCAACGGTTGGCAACCGGAAGCTCTCGAGGTAGTACCGGGCGTACCACGAGAACGTCTCGGCTACTTTGCGGCGCCGTTCCCAAGGCGACAACGGTCGACCAAGCACCCGTTCAAGGTTTCGACCCACGATGCGGCCTTTGTCCCCTGCGGTGAGCGCCGCACCCAAACCGATCGCTGACGCTCCCGCGTTGGCCAACGGCCCCGGGACGTGACGCGCCACGCGGGCGCCGGCCCGGTAGGCACCGACTCCGGCCACGATCAGGAACTACGGGTCGCCCGACGTTCGCGCATCCGCTGCCGCCAGAGCGGCTCGGTGGTACGCACCCGGGGTTGACGGCGAACCCGGGGAGCAGGAACCGGACGGTCCTGCGAGGCTTGACGCCAAACTTTGACGAACCGTTGCCCGGCCGTGATCGCAGTCAAAACCAGCATGACCCAGAGCGTGCCCAGCAGAAGTTCCGGGAACAGCAAAGCGAACGCCAGAACGATGATTCGTTCGGCCCGCTCCATAATCCCGCCTTTGGCGTCGTAGCCAAGCGACTCGGCTTTGGCCCGCTGGTAGGACACGAACATGGCGAGGCCCATGATCGCAACCGGCAGCATCATGATCCGGCCCGGTTCGGTGCTGGCCAGATGCCAAGCCACCCCACCGAAGAGCAACGCGTCGGTCAGACGATCAGAAACCGAATCGAAGAACGCGCCCCGTGACGAGCCCGACCCGGAAGCCCGGGCCACTGCGCCATCCAACGCGTCGGGGATCCCGGTGAGCAGCAGGAACAAAAAACCGACCCGCAGGTATCCGGCACCGATGGTGACCGCCGCGACCGCCGACATGACAATGCCGATGATCGTGATGACATCCGGTGTTATGCCGGTTTTGCGAAGACTATGACCAACCGGGGTCAAGCCCCGATCCACTGCGGCGCGCCAGTTACCGTCGAACATGAGAACTCCCATTCCCGAGAACCGGCAAAGACTACCCGGTGACAGCCGCGGTGGCGTGCTACCCCCGCCGGTCACGCCTGATAGGCGCTCCAGTCTTCCGGATTGGACTCTACGAACTGGTCGATGATTTCACCGTTGATCCCGTCGACCAACACCAGCCCTCGCTGTTTTGGGCTGGCTTCGTTGCTGTACAACAAGATTTTCCAAGTAGGTCGACTCCGCAGGCCCCGCCAGCCCAGCTGCGCCGAGGCGTGCCCGACCGGAAACCCGACCGCTTCAGCGGCCGCGGCCAGTG
Source organism: Candidatus Neomicrothrix sp. (assembly GCA_017852795.1). Taxonomy (GTDB): domain Bacteria; phylum Actinomycetota; class Acidimicrobiia; order Acidimicrobiales; family Aldehydirespiratoraceae; genus UBA11606. The sequence goes on along the minus strand of JAFMKU010000028.1, from coordinate 23,669 downwards.
CCCGTTCTTCATCAAATGACAGGTCCCAGCCTCCCTGCCAGTGGTAGGCGCCGATCACAAGCAACACCACCCCGGCCACTGCGACACCCGTGTTGACCAGCACCGCTTCAGAACCGGCAATCCACCACACCAGCAGACACCCCGCACCCAGCAAGGCGTAAAGCACCGCCGGGATTCGGCGTCGGCTGTTGTTGGGGAACAGGTACGGCTCAGCGACCTGACGGGGATCAAGATCAGCCGGTAGTTGGTCGCGCACTTCGCCGTCACCAACCATCGACGGGTCGGCGTTTTCGGCTCCGTCGGAGTGCTCGTCGGGCTCGTTCATCAGCTCAGTTTCGACCATCGGGGGAGGTTACGCATAGTTAGGCGACCGGCCACGCTTCCACCAGTCGCCGCCAGGATTCACTCAACGCTTCGGGTACGACACGAGCGTCGGCCACGGTCGTCATGAAGTTCGTGTCTCCAGCCCAGCGAGGCACAACGTGAACGTGCAGATGGTCGGGGATCCCCGCCCCGGCGCCTCGCCCCAGGTTGGCACCGACGTTGACACCTTCCGGCCGATACGCGGCTTCGACCGCAGTGACCCCCATCCGAACTCCTTGCCAAAGCTCGTGGTATTCCTCGTCGGTCAGATCGGTGAGTTTGGGAACGCCCCGCTGCGGTAGCACCATCAGATGACCCGACGTGTACGGGTACAAGTTGAGCAGCGCAAAACAGGTCTGGCCGCGCCAGACGATGAACGTTTCCTGATCGGGGCGACCCGAGTGAAAGATCGACTCGAACAGGGTTTGTCCATCGCCAGGGACTTGGTCACTGCTCGCCGGTTCGGCCCCGATGTGGGCCATCCGCCACCCCGCCCAGAGCCGTTCGAGCATCAGCGACGCTCGGCGATGTCGTCGGCGAGTCGGGTGATGAAATCAGCAACGGTGACGTCGCGTTCCGGGTCTTGGGTTCCTCGAGCGTTCACCCCAACCGTGTTGTTGGCCACATCGTCGTCACCCACAACCAGCACGTAAGGAACTTTCTCGACCTTGCCTCGTCGAACCCGCTTGCCGAGCGGTTCGTTCGTTTCGGGAAGCCCAACTCGGAACCCCTGCGACCGAAGTTGCGCGGTCAAGGCAACGGCATAGTCAACGTGCGCTTCGGCTACCGGCAACACCCGAACCTGTTCCGGTGCGAGCCAGGCTGGGAACGCCCCGGCAAAGTGTTCAAGCAGCACACCAAAGAACCGTTCGACCGAACCAAACAAGGCCCGGTGGATCATCACCGGTTGTTTGCGGCTGCCGTCAGCGGCGACGTATTCCAAACCGAACCGGTCAGGAAGGTTGAAATCGAGCTGGATGGTCGAAAGCTGCCAGGAGCGCCCGATGGCGTCGCGGACGTCAACATCGATCTTCGGTCCGTAGAACGCTCCGCCGCCTTCGTCCACCACATAGTCAAGTCCGTGAGCGGCAAGGGCCCCGCGTAGGCCTTCGGTGGCCTGATCCCAAAGTTCGTCGTCGCCGACCGCTTTCTGGTCGGGTTTGGTCGACAGCTTGGCTTGAAAGTCCTCAAAGCCAAAGGCCCGCAGTACCGACAGCACGAAGTCCAGCAACGACGCCAACTCGCTGGCGATGTCTTCACGGGTGCAGAAAATGTGGCTGTCGTCCTGAGTGAACCCGCGGCTGCGCAGCAGACCATGAATCGCCCCCGACAGTTCGTAGCGATACACCGCACCCAGTTCGAACAGTCGTAGCGGAAGTTCGCGGTAGCTGCGCTGCTGCGACCGGTACACCATCACGTGGAACGGACAGTTCATCGGCTTCGGGTAGTAGGTGGCTCCATCGAGTTCCATCGGCGGGTACATCCCGTCGGCGTAGAAGTCGAGATGGCCGGAGGTTTCCCACAGCACCGACTTGGCGATGTGCGGTGAGAACACAAACTCGTACCCGCCGTGTTCGTGACGGTCGCGGCTGTAGTCCTCCATCAGTTTGCGAACCAGCGCCCCTTTGGGATGCCAGACCGCCAAACCCGGACCGAGTTCGTCGGGCCAACTCACCAAATCCAGTTCTTGGGCCAGCCGGCGATGATCACGTTTCTCGGCTTCGATCAGCATCTGGAGATGCCCGGCGAGTTCTTTGCGAGACGACCAAGCCGTTCCGTAGATCCGTTGCAGCATCGGCCGGGTGACATCGCCTCGCCAGTAGGCACCGGCCACCGACTGGAGCTTGAAGTGTTCAAGCCGACCGGTTGAAGGCACGTGGGGTCCGGTGCACATGTCCCGGAACCCATCACCGTTGCTGTAGTAGCTGATGGTGTCGCCACCGCCGACTTCGCCCGTGTCGTCACCGCTCGACGAACCCGAACGCACCCGCTCAATGATTTCTTGTTTGAAGACGTCATCGGCGAAGAAACGAGCCGCTTCGGTGGCGTCAAGTTCGTGACGCACAAATGCCTGATCGGCCGCCACGATCTCGCGCATCCGAGCTTCGATGCGTTCAAGGTCATCTTCGGTAAGGGTCCGGCCCTCGGGCAGTTCCACGTCGTAATAGAAGCCGTGTTCGATCGGTGGTCCAATCGCCAGTTGGGTTCCCGGATACAGATCACAGATGGCCTGCGCCAGCACGTGAGCGGTTGAGTGGCGAATGGTGTGCAGCCCTCGGTCGCTTGCTGCGGTCACGATCTCTACCGTGGCCCCCGAGGTCAACGCCACGTTGAGGTCCACTTCGACCCCATCGACCACACCGATAACCGCATCGGCAGCGAGACGAGGCCCGATCGAGGCAGCGAGATCCCCCGTGGTTGCGCCGGACGGGAGTTCACGGGTTGAACCGTCGGGCAGCACTACGGAGATCACATCGCTCATGGCAGGCAGACTACCGCCCGAACCCGCCCAGAGAGGTGGTTCACAGGGCGATCCCGAGCAGATCTGCGGCCCGGTCCACCCCTTGGCCCGCCGCTGCGGCGCGGTCGATCGCTGCGACCGCGGCCGGCAGGTCAAGGTCTTCGTCGAGCGCGGCACGAACCTCGTCCAGAGCCCCTTCGCCGGGCCCCGCTGACCGCCAACCAGCGAGCCGTTCGGTGGCGTCTACCAGCAGCTGGTCGTTCCAATCCCATTCCTGCCGATAATGATGTACGGAAAGTGCCAACCGAACCGCGGCGGGTTCGTGGGTTGCGAGCAGGTCGGCGACGAACACCAGGTTGCCGGTCGACTTCGACATTTTGACACCGTCGATCCCGACCATTGCCTGATGCAGCCAGTAACGAACAAACGGGGCCGAGGTCATTGCCTCGCATTGGGCCTGCACCGCTTCATGGTGGGGGTAGATCAGGTCCTGGCCACCGCCGTGCAGGTCGATGGTGGGGCCGAGTTCTCGCAGCGCCAACGCCGAACATTCGATGTGCCAACCGGGACGACCACTCCCCCAGCGCGATTCCCACACTGGCTCCCCCGCGGCGCTGGGTTTCCACAACACCACATCGAGCGGGTTTCGTTTGGCGGGATCGTGAAGGTCTTCACCGGATTGGGCGGCGCGTTGTCGCATCTCGTCGCGGTCGAGATGCGACAGTTGCCCAAACGTCGACGACGTGGCGACATCAAAGTAGACGCTTCCGTCGGCAAGGTAGGCGTTGCCTCGGGCCAGCAAGGTGTCGATCATGCCGCGGATGTTGCCGATGGCGCTGGTGGCCCGCGGCTCAGCCCACGGGGGAAGCAAATTGAGCGCTTCCATGTCACGATCGAACCGTCCGGCCTGACCCCAGGCCAGATCCAGATAGTGCACCCCGCGTTCGGCAGCTACCCGCAGCAGGTCGTCGTCAACGTCGGTGATGTTGCGCACGTAGCGCACCTCGTGGCCTCGATCGATGAGCCGACGCTGCAACACGTCGTAGGTCAGGTAGGTGGCGGCATGGCCCAAATGCGTGGTGTCGTAGGGGGTGATACCGCAGACGTAGAGGGTTACCGTTTGCTCCGCGGTGAATTCGACCACCCGTCGACGGGCGGTGTCATAGAGGCGCATCATGGCGACCGTAGTCTGCAGGTCCTAGGGTTCGGGGAACCGTCTCGGGTCCGTTCATGGATCTGATGTCGCAACACACAGGAGTTCGGACATGGGAATACTTGACGGAAAGAAAATCCTTATCACCGGCGTGCTGACCGATGCCTCGCTGGCCTTCGGCGTGGCCCGGGTCGCTCAAGAGCAAGGTGCCGAGTTGATCCTCACCGGAGCCGGTCGAGGCTTGCGACTCACCCAGCGGACCGCCCGAAAGTTGCCGAACCCGGCGACGGTGTACGAGTTCGACGTCACCAACCCTGAACACGTCCCGGCGCTGCGCCAGGCGCTGCTCGAAGACTGGGGTGTGGTCGATGGGGCGTTGCACGCCATTGGTTTCGCGCCGGAAGCCTGCCTGGGTGAGGATTTCATGGGTGCTACCTGGGACGACGTGAAAGTTGCGCTCGAAATCTCGGCGTACAGCCTCAAGACGCTGGCCGAAGTGGTGGCACCGTTGATGACCAACGGTGGTTCGATCGTCGGACTCGACTTTGATGCCACCGTGGCTTGGCCGGCCTACAACTGGATGGGTGTGGCCAAAGCTGCCTTGGAGTCCTGCAACCGGTACCTAGCCCGCGAACTCGGACCACATGGGATCCGCTGCAATCTGGTTGCGGCCGGACCGATCAAGACCATGGCCGCCAAGTCAATCCCCGGGTTCCAAGCGTTCGAGGACGTCTGGGATGGGACCGCTCCGCTCGGCTGGGACGTGGAAGATTCTTCGGCGGTGGCCCGCACCACCGTGGCGCTGCTATCGGACTGGATGCCCGCCACCACCGGTTCGATGATCCACGTCGACGGTGGGTTCCACGCGGTTGGTGTCTAGCCCTCCGACGGCAACTGGCTTCCGCCGTCGGTTTCGTCAACGATCTCGCCCACCAGCGCCTCGAGCGCGTCTTCCAAGGTGACCATCCCCAGCAACCGTCCTTCGCTGCTGCGAACAACCGCTAGATGGCGGCGGGCTCGGCTCATGGTGAAGATCAACTGACGAACCGGCTGGTCCGGGTCGACGATCAGCATCCGGCGCAGCATCTCCAATGGGATCGGGGCATCCCGATCGCCGTCCCCGATCCGCAGCAAGTCTTTGCTGTGCACGAACCCGATGACGTCGTCGGATCGTTTGCCGATCACCGGAAGCCGGCTGTGACCACGTTCGTTGACCAGCGTTTCGAGTTCGGCGATCGTTGTTTCCCGGTTGATGGTCACCATGCGCCAGCGGGGCACCATGATCGACCCCACCGTCTTGGCCCGGAGATGCAACGCTCCAGCTAGCAGGTCACCTTCGGCGTCTTCGAGTTTGCCTTCTTGAACCGCGCCGCGCAGCAACGTCTGAAATTCGTTCACGGTAAGCGCCGTGTTGATCTCGTCGACGGGTTCCATGCCGAGCAGTCGGGTGATGGCGTTGCTGATCGAGTTCAACGCCCACACCACCGGACGGAACAAGGCCACGTAGCCGCGGTGAAGGGGGGCCAGCAGACGAGCGGATTGTTCCGGGGCGGCAATGGCGAGGTTCTTGGGGACCATCTCGCCGATCACCATGTGCACCACCACCACCAGCGACAACGCCACCACAAACGAGATGGTGTGCAGCAGCTGGTCGGGAAGCGAAACCACCTTGTGGAGTCCGGCTTCGAGCAGGTGAGCAATCGCCGGTTCAGCCACAAAACCCAAACCCAGCGAGGCCATCGTGATCCCGAGTTGCGCCCCGGCGAGTTGCGGTTGCAGGTCGCGCACCGAAGCCAACGCGATCATGGCCCGAGCGTCGCCTTCGTCGGCTGCCATCGGTTCGAGGCGGGCAACCCGGCTGGCTAGCAGGGCGAACTCGACGGCTACAAAGAACGCGTTGGCGATTAGCAGCAGCAGCGCCGCCAGCAGGAACCAGGCGGTCATGACGAAACCTCGGTGTTCGATGGTTCGGCCCGAACAACTGGGGTACGAACCCGAATCGAAGCGATCCGCAACCGTTCCATCGCCACCACTTCAAGACGCCAGCCATCGACGAGGACTCGGGCCCCCGGTTTCGGAATGTAACCCAACTGGTCCAGCATGAGCCCAGCCAGAGTTTCATAGGCCCCGTCGGGCATCTCAAACCCGGTCGCATGAAGCACCTCGTCAGGGTGCAGCGACCCGGACAGCACCCACGATCCCGAGCCAGCGACGCTGGTCAGGCGAGGCGAGGCCGTGTCGTACTCGTCGTCGATTTCGCCGACGATCTCTTCCAGGATGTCTTCGAGGGTGATAATCCCCGCGGTTCCACCATGCTCGTCGATCACGACGGCCATCTGCGTTCCGCCTTTGCGAAGGTCAAGCAACAGATCGTCGAGTTGTCGAGATTCGGGAACGGCGAGCACCGAGGTCATCAACGCTTCGGCGCTGGTCGTCGTTCGGAGTTCAACGGCGACCCCATGAATGGCTTTGACATGCACCACCCCGACGATGTCGTCAAGGTCCGAGCCGATCACCGGGAACCGGCTGTGTCCGGTTTCGGAGGCCAAACCTGCGAGCTCATCGACCGTGGTCGTCGAATCGACCGCCACCACTTGGACTCGGGGAACCATGGCATCGTCGGCAGATTTGTCGCCGAGCCGGATCGACCGGGTCATGAGGTCAACGTCGCCTTGGTCGAGCGTCCCTTCCTCCCCGGAGCTTCGGATGAGATGCTCGAGTTCTTCACGGTCAGGGGTTGTTTCGAGTTCGTCGGCCGGTTCGACTCCGAGCCGGCGGGTGAGCCGGGCCGCCATCCCATCAAGCAGCACCACCACGGGACGAGCCAACAGTCCGTAAAGCGCTACCGGGCGAGCCAACAGCAGCGAGGTTTCCAACGGCCGGGATGTTGCGATCGCTTTGGGCACTAGTTCGCCGAACACCATCTGCACCACCGTGGCGATCAACAAGGCAAGACCTACCGAAAGGCCGGGAGGGACCGATCCAAAGAGCTGCTCAAGCCCCGGTTCGATGACTTGGGCCACTGCGGGTTCGGCCAGCACCCCCAGCAGCAACGACGTGACCGTGATGCCGAGCTGGGCTCCGGACAGGTGGTAAGACAATCGGGCCAGCAGGCGCGAAACCGACGCGGCTCGGGCACTTCCCTGATCGTTGCGTTGCTGAACCCGGGCTCGGTCCACGGTGACCAACGCGAACTCGGCAGCCACAAACGCGCCGTTGGCTGCGACGAGAGCAACTGCAGCCAAGAGTCGAAGGACGGTATCGATCATCGCTCCCTAGCCGAATCGTGGACGGCCTCAATCTAGTCGTACCGTATGAAGGTGCCCCACCGAACCGACCGAAATGGCTACCCACTGGGGTACCCACGCCCCACGGCCACGGTCGACCCGGACCGTTCCCGTTGGTGGCTGGGCCGGATCTGGCCGGTAGTTGCGGTGCAGCGGTGGTCGTTCGCCGCTGCGGTTACCGCGGGCTTGTTGGGAACCGCAGCCACGGTCGCGGTTCCCAAAGTGCTGGGCAACGGTCTTGATGCGGTTGAGTTAGGGCACTCACCGACCCCGTATGTGTGGGCGCTGTTTGGCTTAGCGGTGGCCCGGTTCGGGTTCGGGTTCGCCTACCGGTTCGGATTGTTCCGGTCTGCGTTGCGGATCGAGAACGATTTACGAAACCTCATGTACGAGCGGCTGACCGAGTTGTCGTTCGATTTCTGGGATCGCACCCAAAGCGGTCAAGTCATCAGTCGGGCCAACACCGACATTCGTTCGATCCAGCTGCTGTTTGCGTTTGGGCCGCTGGTAGCCATGCAGGTCGTGTTGTTCGTCTTCGCGGTTGCGGTCATGTTGACCGTTGATGTCACCCTCACGTTGGTAGCGGTCGCGCCGCTCCCGTTCGTGTATCTGACCGGTGCACGGCTCCGCGACCGGGTCTTTCCGCTGCAATGGCTGGTGACGGCCCGGCAGGCCGACATGGCCACCATCGTCGATGAAAGCATCCAGGGCATCCGGGTAGTGAAAGCGTTCAATCAGGAAGCCAACCAGGTGCAGCGGCTTGCCGGTGCGGCCCGACGGCTGCGCTGGGCGGGAACTGAAGTGGTCGATACTCGAGCCCGCCACGCTCCCGGGATGGAGTCGCTGCCGCGCCTCGGGCTGGCGCTGGTGCTGCTGGTTGGTGGGGTTCAAGCCATCGACAACCAGTTGGCGGTGGGTGATCTCGTGGCGTTCAGCGCCTACGTGTTGTTGCTGGCCACCCCGTTTCGACTGATGGGTTTCATCTTGATCCAATGGCAGCGGGCTGGAGCTGCAGCGCTGCGGGTGTTCGACATTCTTGATGAGCAACCGTCCATCACCGACCCGGACCATCCGGTGCTACTCCCCGACCCGGTCGGTCGGGTCGAGTTCGACAACGTGACGTTTTCCTATCCCAGCGGCGACGGTGAACCAGTGCTTGCCGGTTTCTCCGCAGCCATCGAACCGGGCGAAACCGTAGCCATCGTTGGCACGACCGGTAGCGGGAAATCAACGCTGAGTCGGTTGCTTACCCGGTTCTACGACGTCGACGCGGGAGCGGTCCGCGTTGACGGGCACGACGTACGTCAACTGCGTCTCCATGACCTCCGACAGGCCGTGACCGCCGTGACCGACGATCCGTTTTTGTTCGCGTCGAGCATCACCGACAACGTGGCGTTCGCCCGGCCCGACGCCTCCGACACCGAAGTAGCCAACGCGCTCGCCGATGCTGCGGCAACGAGTTTTGTGAACGAACTCGGCGCCGGGGCGGCCACCGAGGTCGGCGAACGAGGGTTCACCCTGTCCGGAGGGCAACGACAGCGGGTAGCGCTGGCCCGCACGTTGCTGGCTGACCCGGCCGTGCTGGTGCTTGACGACGCCACCAGCGCCATCGACGTCGCAGTCGAAGAAGACATCCATCGCCGGTTAGCGCTTCGCCGTCAGGGACGCACCACAATCCTGATCGCCCACCGCCTGTCCACCATCGCCCTCGCCGACCGGGTCATTTTGATCGACGGCGGGCAGGCGGTATCGACCGGCCGCCACGAAGACCTGTTGGCCAGCAACCCGCTCTACGGCGCGATTCTGGCCGACACCAACTCGACCCCGGACGAGGAGGCTCGCTGATGTTTTCGATGGGTGGACATCCTGGGGGTCTGACCGGTGGCCCCACGTCGATGCAGGCCAACGCATCCGCGGGGCTGCCCGCTGCGGACCTACCTGGCGATCTTCGAGATCGGGTGGCTCACGTCGTCGAACGCGAACCCGAACACCAGATTCCACCGGTTCACTGGTCGCCGGTTGGCTGGGACCGCGAACCGTTTTCGCTGTTGCGGTTCCTGCGGCCGTATCGGGGACGTCTGATCGCCGCGATCGGTCTGGTGCTGATCGAAACGGTGGCGCTCCAACTCGGTCCGATCCTGACCCAGATCGGCATCGATCGCGGGGTCCGCAACGGTGACCGGGGGGTGCTGGTGACCGTAGCGGTGATCTACGTGGCCGCTGTGGCGGTCGCAGCGCTGCTGGGGTTGGCGCGGGTCATGTTCACCGGTCGGCTCGGCGAACGCCTCAACGAAAACCTGCGGGTTCGGGTGTTCAGCCACATGCAACGCCAGGGGCTGGCTTGGTACACCGAGGAAAAGGCCGGGGTGTTGCTGACCCGAATGACCTCCGACATTGAAGCGTTGTCGGTGTTGTTCCAGGAAGGGATCGTAAACCTGCTGGTGCAGTTGTTCACGCTGGTGGTCATCACGGTGGCGTTGTTTGTGTACGACCCGCTGCTGGCGCTCATCACGTTGGTGGTGGCGTTGCCCCCGACGTTGGTCGCATCGTTGTGGTTCCGGAACGTGTCATCGGTTGGGTATCTGCGGGTCCGGGATCGGATCGCTGACCTGCTTTCGCATCTTCAGGAGTCGCTGGCCGGGGTGCGGGTGATCGCCGCCCACAATCGTCGGGACCAGAACCTGACCGAACATCGTGCGGTGGTGGGCCGCCACCGAGACGCACAAATCGCAACGAGTCGGGCCAATTCGACGTACGCGCCTGGCACCGAGTTGATCGGGATCGCGACCCAAGCGATCCTGCTGGCTGTCGGTGGGGCGATGGTCGCCAACGGCCGGATCACCATCGGCGAAATGACCGCCTACCTGCTGTTCTTGACCTCGTTCTTTGCCCCAATTCAGACGCTGGTGCAGTTGTACAACAGTTACCAGCAGGGTGGCGCGGCGATCGTCAAACTACGGGGCTTGCTGGCCACCGAACCGGCGATTGGCGAAGCCGCCGATGCGGTGGTGCTACCCCCGATCGAAGGTGCGATCACGCTAGAAGCCGTGCAGTTCGGCTATCAGCCGGACCATCCGGTGCTTCACGATGTGAACCTGTCGATCCGCCCCGGCGAAACCGTGGCCTTTGTTGGCGAGACCGGTTCCGGCAAATCGACAATCGCCCGCCTCCTGACCCGTTTCCATGACCCGGATCACGGACGGGTCCTCATCGACGGCCACGATCTCCGAACGGTGACCATCGCCAGCCTCCGCCAACAGCTCGGTGTGGTTCCTCAAGAACCGTTCCTGTTCGCCGGACGAGTGCGCGACAACGTGGCCTTCGCCCGTCCCGACGCGACCGATGAGGAACTACGAGCCGCACTGACCGCAGTAGGCATCGATGACGTCATCGACCGGCTCGGCGGTCTCGATGCCCCGGTGCACGAACGGGGGGCATCGCTTTCCGCCGGCGAACGGCAGCTGCTGGCCCTGGCTCGGGCGTTCGTGGCTCGGCCCCGAGTGTTGATCTTGGACGAGGCCACCAGCAACCTAGATCTGCAATCCGAATCCCGGATCGAAGCCGCGCTCGACATCGTGCTTGACGGCCGTACCGCCATCATCATCGCTCACCGTCTAGCCACCGCCCGACGTGCCGACCGGATCGCGGTGGTTGAGCACGGCCGGATCGTGGAGTTGGGTTCCCACCAGGAACTCGTCGAGCTCAACGGTCGTTACGCCGACATGTTCGCCACCTGGGTTCGTCACGGAGGCGCGGCGTGACTTCTCCTGCTCCGGTGCTGGCAATGCGTGAGGTGTCTCGCCGTATCGACGGACGAGAGATCCTGTCCAACGTCGATTGGACCGTTGACCCTGGCCAGCGGTGGATCGTGCTGGGACAAAACGGTTGCGGCAAAACCACGTTGATTCGGATCGCTTCGTTGTGGCTGCACCCGTCGGCTGGGACAGTGACCGTGTTGGGCCACGACCTGGGCCACACCGATGTGCGGACGTTGCGGAGCCGGGTGGCGTTCGCCAGCGCTGCGCTTGCCAACCAACTTCGTCCGCAGATCACCGCCCGTGAGGTGGTGATGACCGGTCGCAACGCAGCGCTGGAGCCTTGGTGGCATGACTATGACGACGCCGATCGAGCCCGGGCTGACACCGCGCTCCATCGAGTGGGGGTGAACCATCTCGCCGACCGTGCCTTCGGGGTGCTTTCGGCTGGGGAACGGCAACGAGTGCTGCTAGCCCGAGCGCTGGGGATCGAACCGAAGTTGATCCTGCTGGACGAACCAACCGCAGCATTGGATCTCGCCGGACGAGAAAACCTGGTGTCGGTGTTGGCCGATCTGGCCGCCGACCCGACCGTCGCCCCCATCGTGTTGGTCACCCATCATGTGGAGGAGATCCCTGACGGTTTCACCCACGTGCTGTTGCTGCGTGACGGCGCCGTGCAAGCAGCTGGCGAGTTAGCAGCAACGCTGACCGCAGAGAACTTGTCGGAGTGTTTCGGGGTTCCGCTCAGCTTGGAACGTCGTCGTGGTCGTTGGACGGCGTGGCATGTAGACGAGTCGACCTACCCAGACGGACCACCAGCTCCAGAGGGCTAGTTACGCTCAAAAGCATTCAATTCAAGCGGCGTCCACCCATTCATTCAGTTCGAGCGGTGGTACAAGGTTGAGCAGGTCGCAGCCCACTGGCACCGAAGCGACTGTGACGTTGTCGTGAGAATCGAGCCTTACTGCGATGGAATAGTCACCTTCCAAAACGACACCCGTGATGCGAGCTTCCGCAGGGGCAGCTGACATATCTGCGAGCAACTCTTGGAGGCCTGGGCTCGCCGCCAATACCTCCGGTTCGCTCTCAAGTTCCCGAATCATGTCATCGACATACTCGTGGTGATACTTGGTGTAACGGCCAAGATCCCCGAGATCATACGTGCCCGCATCGAGTACTGACTGATGGTAGGTCCCGCTCTCGACTCCCACGAAGCCGGTCTTTGCAAACCTGATATCGCTGACCCCTATCTCGTTCGCGAGCAAATCAGCGAGATCGCCAGGGACGACAGGTTCGATGAACGAAATAGACAGGATCGACCCGGTTCCTGGCCCGACCGGACGTGTCAGCGTCTCTGCGGCAGCCGCCCGGTGAATCTGGTCGAGCCGAAGGAGAGAACTCCTGCGCTCGGCGACGGCGGGCGGCCCAGCAACAGCCTCTATGCCATCTGATTCGCCAGTTGGAAACTGGCCTACCTCAGCAGAGACCGAGTCCTCATCCAATTGTTGGAACGCGCGAGGAGTTGGACATTGCGTTATTGCAGTCGCTACGGGGTCCTGTGTGCTTTCGGAGGGAGACTGTCCTCCTGCCTGGGTGAACTAATCGCCAACACCACCCCCGAATCCACCTGCAGGTCCACGACGGGTTCGGTCACCCGGTTGGCCACGCCCCGCCCCACGAAGGGCGAAAGCACGAACCGGTCGAGCGGGTAGGCCAACCCGCGGGCACTGATTTCGGCGGGGCCACCTACCGCCAGCAACGCCAGATGCGATCCGACTGGGAGTTGGGGTTGTCGGTGCCCTCGCACCACCCACACCTGGTGGTCGCCGACTCGAACGGTGATCGCCAGATGGGCCCAGCGTGGATGGGCGAGCACGAAAAGGTTGGCGAGTTGATGGTCGAGTCGTCCGTCTTCACGCACCACCACTTCCACCGTCGCCACACCGAGGGCAACCGCTCGCCCGAGCGCAAGTTCGAGATCGGTTTCGTCCTTGTCGACCGGGTGCCGATCGATGGGGACACCAAGGTTTTCGACTGCGGCCAGCTGTGCAGGATCGGCAGAGTCGAGATCTCCAACTACCCAATCCGGTGTCCAGCCGTGGGCCAGGATCGCAGAAAGCCCGCCGTCGGCTGCGATCACCAGTTCGGGTCGCTGTGGGTACCGGCCGAGCTGACCGGGGGTAGCAGCGGCAACGATGAGCGCGGTCAAGGCGGAAGCCACGCCTGCGTGTCTACTACAGGAACGGAGCCGGGTCGGTGGCTGTGCCGTTGATCCGAATCTCGAAATGGAGGTGGGGGCCGGTTGACCATCCCGTGCTGCCAACCCGGCCGATGACTTCGCCACCTTCGACGACATCTCCGGCTGAGACCCCAAGGCTGCTCTGATGGGCGTACAGGGTTGAGACGCCTCCACCGTGACTGATCACGATCGTGTTGCCGTACCCGTTCATCCAACCCGACGAGAGCACGGTGCCAGACGCCGCCGCTTTGATCGGGTCTCCGGTGTCACCGTCGATGTCCACGCCGTAATGGTTTCGGGTGGTTCCAAAGATCGGATGCACGCGAGCGCCAAACGCACTGGTGATTCGTCCCGGGGTGGGACGATGGGTGACTGCGAAATCTCCGATATTGACCGGGGGCTGGTTGGCGTCTCGACGGCGACGGGCTTCGTCTTCGGCTTGGCGACGGAGTTGTTCTTCGAGCCGAGCGATTTCAGCCGCGGCTGCGGCGTCAGCGGCTTCCATCTCATCGCTGAGCGCCTGCCATTCGTCGATGCGGGCCTGGAGTTGGCTGCGGAGAGCTTCGGCTTCGGCCTTGGATGCTTCGAGCTCTGCGAGCCGCGCTTCGAGCTGGGCTCGTTGGGTTTGGATTTCAGCGACGAGGGCTAGCGCCTGCGCTTCGGCCTGGGCCTGCTCGGCGAGGTTCACCCGCAGACGGTCGACGAGTTGGCGTTCGTCGCCAACGATCTCCCCGAGGAAACTCTGCCGCAGCGCCGATTGCATCGGATCGGCCGAGTTGAGTTGGTCGAGCGCGTCCTGACGGGGAGCGACGAAGGCGTCGATGGCCTGCTTCTGGAGACGGGCACGGATCTCGTCGGATTCGGCGCCGAGGTGGGCGGCTGCTTGACGGGCCGCGGCAACTTCGGCTTCGCCTTCGGCGATGGCGGCCTCGGCTGAGGCGATGCGTCCTTCTTGCAGGGAGATGTGGGCATCAAGTGCTTCCACGGCCGCTCTGAGTTCGGCATCTTCGGCCCGAAGTTCGTCGATTTCTGTGGCTGCTTCGGCCGCCGCTCGGCGGGCTTCTTCTCGTTCGGTTCGCAGGTCGTCGATCGACTGGGCCTGCGCGCCGGGGGTCCACAAGGTGGCGAACAGTGCCAGCAGAAGTAGCCCGTAGGGGCTTCGGCGGAAGCGGTGACAAGACACGACATCAAAACTGTAACAAAACTGCAACAGTTCGCCGAGATTGGTGCCCGATTCTCTGACCGGTGGACCTCAGGCCCCGAGCAGCAGGAACAATCCCAGCACGGTGTAAAGGATCATCACCGCCAGCATCGGGTACTGCGAACGCACCGCAACGTCATGGCGATAACGCGCAATCGCCAAATCGTGCGCAGCCGCGACCGCTAACACATGCCCGACCGCGATCGCCAACGTCTGCACCCAGGCAATCAGCCCTGGCGAGACCAGCGTCCAGTCGATGGTGTAGTCCACTGTCCCAAACCAGTCGCTGCCACGTCCGGCTGGATCACTCAACCGAGCAATGACTTGTTGACCGTCCAAGACGAGCAGGCTGAAGTAGTGAGCGACCGCATAGGCCGCCGCGATCGGTACCAGCGTCGGCCCAAATAGTCGGCTTAGCTCCGATGCGCGGTCGCCGGTGATCGACGCCATCACCGAGATCGCCACCGAATACACCATGGCGACGAGGCCGACCACCACCAGCAAGCCGATCGTGAAGGTCACGGTGCGCTGCCAACCCGTGGCGTTTCCTGACACCTGCAACCAGAGCGAACTGCGAGTGAAACCGTCGAAGGTGGTTGAACCCAACACCACCAACACGAACGGGACCAATCCGGCCACATCTCGCAGGCGGCTGAGACCAGCCAACGGGGTGCGGACCCTCAGGTTGCCGGCGGGGTCGACGTACAGCGGAGCGATCGTGGCCAGTTTGGTGAACAGCACGGCGAAACCATCCGCCCGGTCAACCCAGACCGAGCCGTAGCGCAGCACGCCACCAACCATGACCAGCGAATACCCGGTGAGAAACACCCCGATCGCTCGGGGGCTGTCCGGCGAGTGGTAGGCCAACTCAAACCAGAGGTAGGCAAAGATGGCAACCGCCGCGGGCCACAACGACCGGTGGTCGGCTTGGCTGGTGTCCCCATCAGGCCCGACCCGCCGACGGTGGATACGGTCAACGACGGCCGCCACTGCCAGGTACGGGTTGAACAAACGCCAAACATCGCCGAACACAAACGACACCATCTGCAAACCCACCCAGAACCAGATGAGCAGGGCCGGTCCAGCAATGTTCACCGCGCCGTTCGGATGACCCCACCAGGCTGACCAGAGCAACACGGCAAACAACACCAACCCGATGAGCCGGGTTACGACCAGCAGCGACTGTCCGACCCGACCTCGAACCGAGAGCAACACTTTCCCTTCGGCCGCCTGCTCGAGTCGAGGTTCGGCCCAGAACACCCCGAGCGCCACAAACGAGCTCGCCACCGCAAACCCCGCCGCCCACGCCAACTGCCAGGCCGGGAGCGGCAGATCGGTGCGGCCCCCGATCCCGTGAGCCGCGGCGGGCGACGCGCCGGCTACACCGATCAGCCCCAGCGAAACCGCGGCTAGTGCCCGCCGCCCGGTCATGAGACCGTCAGCTCAACAAGGAGCAGGCCGCTGCCTTCGAGTTCGACCTCGAACCGGCCCGGGATCAACGCATCAAACACGATGCTCGACTCGACCGTTGGGTCTAGGTACAGGTCGTATCCGTGCACGTGAACGACATCGTCGACGGCTCCGTCCACGATCAACGTCACCGAGTCTCCCAGCCCGACCTGTTCGCGGCGCACCCCGCCCTGAAGTTCGCCACCGTCAAACACCAACGTCAGAACCGCTCCCCCGTTGTTGGTGTCCGCAGCCGCGACGGCAGGACCCGCTGCGGTGTCGGTCGAAGACGAACCACACGAGGTCGCCACCCCGATGGCCAACCCGACGATGAGCACCGTCACCAAGCGAGGCCCCCGTTGCCGCATCAAACGCTGCTGACGTTGCCAGCCCAATACGCCACCGAGGTTCATGGTGAAACCACCACCCGGGTCGAGGCCACCACTGCAACGCCATCTACCTCGTAGGGCCGATGGTCGTTGCTGTACGCGGCGATCGACACGTCAACCTCGCCGTCGGGTAGCGCCGGGATGTGGGTTGCGGTTCCGTACAGCCGACCCAGTTTGACCCCGTCGACGTACAGATGGAGGTGACCTTCACCATCGACGGGTTCACCCGACGCGTGTTCGGCTGACAACACCATCCCGTCCACCGTGATGAACGCGTTGAAACCCGACTTGGGATCCGGCACCACCTCAATACCGAGGGTGGGGGCCGGACCGGCAAAAGCCACGCTGCCCATCTCACCGTGGGCATGGTCGACATGGTCGTGTTCGGGGACCACAAACAACATTTCGGCAGCTAGCGGCTCCCCGTTGTGGGTGTAGGTGCTGTGATCGTTAGCTGACAGTTCGACTCGGACGTTCACCTCACCAGCAACCACACCCCCAAAGTAGATGTCGTCGTTGTAGAAACGCAGGACCTTTTCACCATCGAGGTAGAGGTGGTAGTGGCCCTGCCCGGCGACCGGGTCGGTTGAGGCGGAACGTGGTGCCACCTCGAACCCGGGGGCCCGTACGGAAAGGTTGATCCCCCCGGCCGGATCAGCCGACACCGCCAACGACACTTCGGGCACGGTGGGGCCGTCGTAGTCGAGGGTGGTGTGCATGTGCGAGGTCATCGGGTCATCCGCGTCGTGACCCATGCCGTCACTAACCGCAGGTTCATCGGCGGCAAGTTCATCGACAGCATGATGTTCGGTGTTGTCGTCGTGCAGGTGATCGGACATAGCCGAGTCGCTAGACAACGGATCGTCGGCGGCGCAGCTTGTCGCCAGCACGAGGGTAAGTAGCAGACATGAGAGGGCTCCCAGAGCCCGTGGCGCGTGGTCGCGCATAATGAAACTCCTTCAACGTTGGTGGATGGGCAACGGCGCCAAAGCGCCTGGTCGTTCAGCAGACCCGGTGAGGGGGGCCGCGGCGACCCGTCCCTGAAGGAACGAACACCAACGAAGCAACACCGGCGAAACCGACCGCCGAACGGTTCACCGATGGGGGTGACAGCAACGGTTCGTCGTGGGTTGCGACGGCAGCCACCATCGCCAGAAACACTCCACGAACCTGCGCATCGACCCCGACAAGCATCCGGTACACCAGCAGGCCGGTGATCAGACCGCCGAGCAGGCCCAAACCGGCCACCGCGGCGTTGGCGGGCCCGGCCTGAGAAGCCGCTTCGCTTAGCCGGGCGGCTGCCGTGACCGACAGAAACGGGATCGACACGAACCCCGCGAGTAACCAGGGGGTGGTTACCGGCTCTGGTTTGCGACGGATCACGCTCGATGCCATCGCCAACGATCCTAACCGTGGGCCCTAGCCGTCGGTAGTGCTGGGCGTCTCAGCTCCTTTGGCAAAGACCGCCCGCAGATCCTCTAACCCGGCTGGTAGCTCAATCGGTGGGTCGTCGAGCTGTACCGCTCCACGGTCAGCCAACCATTGCCGCATCGTTTCTTCGTCGTCGCTCCAGGACCGTGGGTCCCCCATCATCACCTCGTAGAGCTCCACACCGTCGGGTCCGGCTTCAAACGGTCCAAACGAGGCGCCGAGCGGCAGTTCGATATGGTCCCCGGGGCCGAGTTCTCGATCACCGCAGCGGAACGAGCCGGCCAACACCGTCAAGGTATGGGGGCTGTAGTGGCCGTGGTGACGCACGATCATGCCGGGATCCCAGCGGGCGAACAGCGCTAGGTACAGCGGTTCGACCGAGAACGCCACCCACTTTTCCCAGACGTGGGCTTCGCGACCATCGGCGTTGCGTTGACTGCGAACCGCGATGTAAGGGATTCCGTCGTCTTCGCGCAAACGGTTGGTGAACACCGCTTCACGTCCTGCTACCCGAGGTGTGTCCATCCCTGCTGTTTAGTCGCGTTCGGGGGCGGTTCGCCCATTTGCCGCTCCCGCTCTAGTGTCGTCACCGCGGTGCACTCTCAACGCACCCGACAATCGGAGGTCAGCCATGATCGACAACTACAACAAGATCATCGCCGTCGTCACCGGTGGTGGAAGCGGGATCGGCCGGGAATTGGTTCGCCAGCTCGCTTCGGCCGGAGCGGACGTGGCGTTTTGTGATCTGTCGCCGGAAACCGTGGAGCAAACGGCAGCGCTCGTGCGCGAAGAGTCACCGAACGTGCGGGTTTTGGCCGTTCAAGCCGACGTTTCGTCCGAAGCGGATCTGGAGGCGTTCCGTGACGCCATCACCACCACGTTCAACACCGATCAGGTGCATCTGGTCATCAACAATGCCGGGGTTGGTGGCGGCGGAAGCATGTTCACCACCGAACGGGCCGATTGGGAACGAACCTTCGACATCGTCTGGGGCGGCGTGTACTTCGGTACCCGGGTGTTTCTCCCGTTGCTGACCGCCGCCCCCGCCGCCGCGTTGGTCAACACCAGCAGCGTCAACGGGTTCTATGCCTCGATCGGCGTTGACCGTCCCCATACCGCGTATTCGGCCGCCAAGTTTGCGGTGAAAGGGTTTACCGAGGCGCTGATCACCGACCTGAAGGTCAACGCTCCTCACGTCTCGGCTCACGTGGTCATGCCGGGGCACATCGGCACCCGGATCGTGTCGAACTCGATGCGGGCCATGGTGACCGAACCAACCCCGGAAGAAGCCGAGTTGATGCTGGCCGCCGCCGAAATGTTCGAAAATCAGGCCCCGACCAGCGCCGCCGAAGCCGCTGAAATCATCCTTGACGCGGTGCAGGCTGGACGCTGGCGGATCCTGGTCGGGGACGACGCCCACCGGCTCGACGAGAACGTGCGGGCCAACCCGGAAGGGGCCTACGACCAACCGTTCTTCACGCTGCTGTAGCGGTCGAAGCTGTAGCGGTCGAAGCTGTAGCGATCAACGGCACCATTCGGGCCAGCCAGCTTCTCAGATCGCGGTATCGATCCAGGCCCGGAGTTCGTCGTAGTCGCTCAGCGAAGGAAGGTCGGTGTTTTCTGCGATCACGTTGTCGGGGGCCCGAAACAGGCACCCGGCATCCGCGGCCCGGATCATGGAAAGGTCGTTGTAGGAGTCGCCGGCGGCGATGACCTGATAGTTGAGTCCCTGATAGGCGACGACTGATCGTCGTTTGTGATCGTCGATCCGCAGCGCATAGTCGATGATCTGGTCGTCTTCGATTTTGAGCCGGTGGCAGAGGATCAGCGGGAAACCGAGCTGTTCCATGAGCGGTGCCGCGAACTGTTCGAACGTGTCGCTGAGCAGCACCACCGGGTAGCAACGACGGAGATCATCGAGAAATGCCCGAGCCCCGTCGAGCGGTCCCATGGCGGCCAGCACCTCGCGCAGTTGGCTCATCGAAACCCCTTCGCGTTCGAGGATCTCGAGCCGGTAATTCATCAGCACGTTGTAATCGGGTTCGTCACGGGTGGTTCGCGACAACGCGTCGATCCCGGTGTGGCGGGCGAGGTTCACCCACACTTCGGGGATCAGCACCCCTTCGACATCTAACGCAACGATCTTCTGCGGGTGCATGGCCGAGATGGTAATAGTCTCTGCATGAACTCCCCCGCATTTCATCCGTTGTCAACGATCAGCGACGCGGCCAAAGCCTGGTTGATCGCCAATCCGCCGCAGCCCCGAACGATGGTGACTTCGGACAACGCCGAGCAGGTCCGGGCCGCGGTACGCGACGGGTACGGGCCGGCCATTGCTGCGGTTCGGGCCGAACTGACGTTCACCGAAACTGACGTGACCATCGGCGGGGTGGACTGCTCGCAGATCGCCGGGCGTTCCAGTTCCCCTCCGGTGCTGTACTTCTTCGGTGGTGGCCACACTGTCGGCTCTCCCGAAGAAGACTTGACCATCACCGCGCCGTTGGCGGTCGACGCAGGCGTGACCGTGACCGCGCCCCGCTATTCGTTGGCCCCCGAAGCGCCGTACCCCGCCGCGCTGGAACAGGCGTTGGCGGTCTACCGAGCCCTGCTTGAGCACCATCGGGATGGTGTGGTCGTGGTCGGAGAATCTGCGGGGGGAAACCTCGCTTTGGCACTCACCCAACGGGCCCGGTCCGAAGGTCTTGCTCTACCCCGAGCGTTGGCGTTGTTGTCCCCGTGGAGTGATCTGGCATTCACTGGTGACAGCCAGCTAGCCAACCGTGACCCGTCGCTGTTTATGACCGACGGGGATCTGGTGGCCATGGCCGACAGCTACCGGGGCGACACTCCCGCTTCGGACCCGTTGATCTCCCCGATCCACGCCGATTTCGACGGGTTCCCGCCGACGTTGATCACTACCGGGACCAGAGATCTGCTGCTTTCTGATTGTGTGCGGGTTGCCCACGCCATGGGCCAAGCCAACGTGGACGTCACCCTGCGAGTGTGGGAGGGGATGTGGCACGTCTTCGAGTTTTATCGGGAGTTCCCCGAAGCTCGCGAGTCGATGCGCGAAGTCAGCGAGTTTGTCCGGCGGTTCGTTTAGCCGAGGCCGGGGGGTTTAACTTCGGCCCCCGGTTCTTCGGGTTCGTCGTCAACCATCTCGGCCGGGAACCCGGGGGCGCGAATGTCGAGCCCGGTTGCTTCTTCGAGCCGTTTGATGATGTTCGGCGACCATTCGCGGGCGCCGTAGCGTTCCATCCCGTCGCGGAAAATGTCGATCAGCAGCGGTGACACTTCGAGTGGGA
>JAFMKU010000028.1:0-2623 GCA_017852795.1 Candidatus Neomicrothrix sp. | reverse complement strand
CCGGCCCGATCAGCGATCTGCTGGAACAGCGAAATGTCTTTGATCACCAGATCCATGGTGAAGTTGATGTCGCGACTCCCGTTGAGGATCACCTGGCTCTCGGTTTCATGCACGAACGAGTTTCCAGATGAAATCCGGATGGCTTCGTAGGTTGTGTTGAGGTCAAGCCCTGCGGCCTTGCAGGTGACCAGCGCCTCGGTGAGCGTGACCAGATTGGCGGTGGCCAAATAGTTGGTCATGACCTTCAGTACCGACGCCGACCCGAGCTCGCCGGTGTGCAGGATGCGGCGGCCTAGCACGGTAAGCACCGGCAGCATCCGTTCGAAAACGTCTCGGTCGCATCCCGCCAGAATGGCGATGTTGCCGGTCGCCGCCCGGTGGCATCCGCCGCTGACCGGGCAATCAACCGGGGACGCACCCACGGCGATCACTTTCGCACCAAGCCGTGTTACTTCGGCTTCGTCGGTCGTGGACATTTCGGCCCAGATCTTGCCTGGACCCAACCCGGCCAGTACACCGTCTTCGGCTTCCATAACTTCGGCCGACGCGGCAGGGCTCGGGAGGCAGGTGATGATCAGATCGCACGCTTCGGCCATGGCTTTCGGCGACGTACCCGCCGCGGCGCCACCCTCAACGAACGATTGCACCAGCTCCGGGTTGAGATCTCGAACCATCAGATCGATCCCGTTGCGAAGCAACGATCCGGCGAGTTTCCCGCCGACGTTGCCAAGTCCGATAAAGCCGACTTTCACGGTCGCCTCCTGTGTCTGGTCCCACGGTGGGAATGCCGCATCGTAAATCAGCAAGGCGCTTCACGCCGGGATTGCCTGACTGCTCTGGGGTTGGTTCGCTACCGCGACTACGGTGCGTCGCATGGGCACAGAGCACAGCAACGAATTCGAGACGATTACCTACGAGGTCACCGGGCGAGTCGGGCGGCTTCATTTCAACCGCCCCGAAGGCGCCAACGCCGTCAACCCGGCGTTCGCTGCGGATCTTCGCAAGGTCATGCTCGACATCAACTACGACGATCAGGTCAAAGCGGTTGCGGTCACTGCCGAGGGCAAAGTGTTTTGTGGTGGAGGTGACCTCAAGTTGTTTCACGCTTGGGGCGATGACTTGGCCTACAACGCCCACGACATGCTGGTGGACTTCCATACTGCGATTCATCTGATGAACCGAATGCCGAAACCGTTTGTGGCCGGGGTGCGCGGCGCGGCTGGTGGGGCCGGGATGAGCCTGATGAGTGCCTTTGATCTGGTGGTGTCGAGCGAGTCGGCGAAGTACACGATGGCCTACACCAAAGCGGGGGTCACTCCTGATGGGACGTCGTCGTATTTCGTTGCTCGTCACATTGGTCTGCGCCGGATGCTTGACCTGACCTTGACGAACCGGGTGCTGTCAGCGATCGAAGCCGAACAGTGGGGGCTGGTGAACCGGGTGGTGAGCGACGACGAAGTGGACGCCACGACGGTGGAGTTGGCGACAACGTTGGCCAACGGTGCGGCCTGGGCGTTGGGTCACGCCAAGCGGGTCGTGTACAACGGCATGGATCATTCGTTGGAAGCGGCAGGCGAGTTCGAAGCAGCGACCATTACTGCGGCGATGGCCACCCCCGATGGGCACGAAGGGATCGCGGCGTTTGTCGAAAAACGCGCCCCCGAGTTCGAGTGAGCTACCTGCGAGTCTGACACCGGCGACCTAGGATCACGCCATGCCGGAGTCTCCCGAACACGTTGATGTCTTGGTGATCGGGGCCGGTATTTCCGGCATCGGTGCCGCTTATCGCCTGCAGACCATGTGTCCGGATCGCAGTTTCGCCATTCTGGAAGGGCGAGATCAGCTCGGTGGCACGTGGGATCTGTTTCGGTACCCGGGGGTTCGTTCCGATTCCGACATGCACACGTTGGGTTTTGAGTTCATGCCGTGGACCGATGCCAAATCGATCGCTGATGGTCCGGCGATCTTGGCGTACTTGAACGAAACCGTCGACGAGTTTGCGATCCGGCGCCACATCCGGTTTGGCCATCAGGTCAGCGCCGCGGCCTGGTCAAGCGACGAGCAACGTTGGACGTTGACGGTCACTGCCGGTGGCGACACGTTCACGATGACCACCGGGTTTTTGTTTATGTGCACCGGGTATTACTCCTACCGGGGCGGCTACCTGCCGGAGTTCCCGGGCCGGGATCGGTTTGCCGGGACGGTGATCCATCCGCAGGAATGGCCGGAGGACCTTGACTACGACAACCAACGGGTGGTGGTGATTGGTTCGGGGGCGACCGCGGTGACGTTGGTGCCGGCGATGGCCGAACGGGCCGCCCACGTCACGATGCTGCAACGCACCCCGACGTGGATGGTGGCCCGACCCGATCAGGACCGAGTCGCTAACGCTTTGCGCCGGGTGCTCCCTGATCGGGTGGCGTACCGGCTGGTGCGGGCCAAGAACGCCTGGTTCAGCGAAGCGGTGTACAAACGCACCCGCACCGATCCGGCCAAGGTACGCGAGAAGCTGCTGTCCGGTCTGGCCAAGCATCTGCCCGAGGAAACCATCGAGGACCATTTCACTCCCGACTACAACCCGTGGGACCAGCGGTTGTGTCTTGTCCCGAACGGTGACCTGTTT
>JAFMKU010000027.1 GCA_017852795.1 Candidatus Neomicrothrix sp. | reverse complement strand
TGATCCTTCGTCGAGCCAGGCGGCCAAGGACGCAGAGGCTGGCATCCACCGGCAGTTTCCTTCGATGACTTCGAGTCGCAGCTCGCTCCAAGTTGGGATCCGCCGGACCAGCCGGTGTGCGAGCAGCTCGGTGCTCGTCGGATGGCAGGGCGGCCGGTAGGGATGCGTACCGATGAGCTGAGGCCAGCGCGGTGGGTCCCCGAGCGCCGCGTCGAGCGTTACCTGCATCATCTGGTCGAGCCAGACTGCGTTGATCAAGGTAGGGACTCGGCGGGGACAGTGCGGGGTGGGAAGCCCCAACGCTCGCCGGGCTATGTCGGAGATCACCGAGGTTGGATCGTCGGCGATGAGTGGTTCGGGGTGGGCATGGTCGAGTACCAGCATTTGGCCGGTGCGGTCGATGGCGACGATCACTGGCGGGCCAGCCGGGGTTTCCCATCCGAGCCGAGTAGCGATGGCTTGTACCGATGGCCCAAACCGCCGGCCCACGATGGGGAACGGTAATTGGCGGTCATCGGGGAGCACGATGAGTTCTTGGCTGGTGAGGGCGACGATTCCGTGTCTGCGGGCTGCGTGCGCTATCCGCACAAGGCGAGGGTTGATTGGGTGCCTGGATGGGATTCCGTTGCTGGGCATGATGCCTTCGTGGGTCAAGGCGAATGGCTCGCCGGTGTCGAAGGCGGTCGCCGTGACCGCAAAGGATCCCGTGGGATGTCTCCAGTATGGGGCTGACTTGTGACAGTCGGGCCGCGGCTCGTCACATACGGCAAGAAACCCCGGTGTTTGCAGGCGGCGAACGGTCGTGTCACACCCGATGGACACAATGACAGCATCCAAGAAATGAGCGAGTGCGCCGCAGTCGCGTAGGCTCACAGTCAACTACCGGAGGGTTCCGTGTCCGAACGCCGCAAATCAACGTCGACGACCGCATTTGGGGTCGGCCGTCGAGAAAGCCACGACGCCTCCGAGTTCTACGATCGGTTCACTCCACCGATCATCAGCAACGACGACACGATCAACACGGTTCCTGACGACGTTGAGGCCATCCACCGGCGTGACAGCCGTGAGATGACCAGCGTGCTGCCACCGAATTCGGTCGCGCTGGTGGTGACCTCACCTCCGTATTTCGTCGGTAAAGAGTACGAACTGGCCATCTCCGGAGACCCAGAAACCAGAGCTACCGGACCGAGCATCCCGACCTCCTACCTTGAGTACTTGTCGATGCTGAGAGAAGTCTTCGCGGCGAGTGTCGAAGTGCTCGAACCCGGTGGGCGTATCGCCGTGAACGTGGCGAACTTGGGCCGTAAACCGTACCGATCACTGAGCGCCGACGTGATTTCGATCCTGCAAGACGACCTTGGTCTGCTGCTACGGGGCGAGATCATTTGGCAAAAAGCCGAGGGTGCTTCCGGTTCGGTCGCCTGGGGGAGTTACCGCAAAGCCACCAACCCAGTGCTTCGCGACTTGACCGAACGGGTGATCATCGCCAGCAAGGGACGTTTCGACCGGGTTGCTCCCAAAGGCCGCCAGAGCACCATGTCCGCCGATGACTTCATGGAAGCCACGCTCGACATCTGGAAGATCAGCCCCGAATCGGCTCGGCGGGTGCAGCATCCCGCTCCGTTCCCGGTTGAGTTGCCTCGCCGGCTGATCGATCTTTACACCTACGAAGGTGACGTGGTCGTTGACCCGTTCCTCGGTTCGGGTTCGACGCTTGTCGCGGCCGAACGTACCGGACGACGAGGGATCGGTTTCGACCTCGATGAGGAGTACTGCGAGATCGCCAGCGACCGCTTGGAAGCAGAACGTCAACGCCCCCGGATGCGAGCAGTAACCGTGCTGGGTGAAGATCCGCTCTTTGATGAGGTCACGGTCCCAGACAACGATGATGACCGGGCCGAGTTCTTTCAGCGCCAAGCCACTCTGGAAGGCAAGAAGGCAGCCGACATTGCCGAACGGACGCTGACCGATGCCGGGTTCAACATTGTCGAAGCGCCCTACAAAAACTCTCGTAAAGGTGTGCAGTTCACGTTCCGGGCCGAAGATGCCAAAGGGGTCCAGTGGTTCATTGATGTGTCCGGTGCGTTCACGACGGTCCGTCCCGGCATGATGCGAAGCGACACGCTCTGGAAGACGCTGGGTCGGGTCCATGTGCTTCGGGCTGGCGACGACCCACAAAACCCGAGCCGAGTTCTGGTGCTGACCTCGAACCTGCCAAAGTCGGGCAGCGAAGGCGACAAAGCGCTTCGGGCGGTGGGCCCGGAGCAAATCTGGGATGCGATCGAAATGTTCGATGCGGCAGGCATCGCGCGGCTCAAAGAATACGCAAGCGGAGACTCGGCGCTTCCCATTGAAGGTTTCTGGTCGGCTGATGATGTTGACCGGATGGAAGCCCCTCGTTTGCCCCGATGAGCGTCACCGTCGCCTACGCCGTGGTTCACACCGAACCTCCGTCGATCTTCCTAGCTGAAGACATCGATGTGTTGCATCGGGTGCTGGCCTTAGAAGTCGTGGCTCGTACTGCTCCGACCACGCTTGGCCACGGGGCCGCCGAGGTGCGAGCGGCGTTGCTCGAAGAACGATGGGGTGACGCGGTTGTCGGCTGGATTCGGGCGACCGGAACCGGCGTTGATGTCTACGACGGCAAGTCGGTGTACACCGCCGATGATCTCCCCGCCGACCTGATCGGTGCCCAACTGCAATTCACTCGTCTCTTCGACGGGGGAGGGCCGATCCCGCTTCGCCGGGTTCAGTAATGGGCCGGGTTCAGTAATGGCCGATACTCGCACCGCGATCAGCGAAATCGTTACCGGACTCGGGTTGTTTGGTTTCCGCGATCTTCCTCGAGCGTTGGCCGCTCGCCCTCGGTTCATCAGCAACGTGGATGACCCGGTGTACGACCAACTCGATCAGGCCTACGCCAGCGGTGATCATGGGCAGGTGTTCGAAACCGCTTGGGAAAACGGTCAACGATTCGCCCGAGCCGAGGAAGGGTTACGGGGTCGTCCACCGTGGAGTGTCGAATGGAAAGGCCCCCACCGTCCACCGGCCTATGAACAGATCCCTGCTGATCTGCGGGTCGACCATGTGTACCTGATCAGCTGCAAATACGGTTCCAAGATTTTGCAGAACGCATCGCCATCGAACCTGTTCGACCGTGCGCTGGCCGAACGAAAAACTTCTAGCGACGACTGGTTTGCTGCCCTTGCCCCTCGTTCCTACCAGGAGCTTTACGCCGCAACCGTGGCTTCAGTTGGTGCCGCGGGTTTGCCAGCCAAAGCCACCGACCTTGATGCCGAACATCGAAAGACGCTCCGTCAGGCACTTCCTGGTCGTTGGCCAAGCGAGCTACGTGAACACTGGGAGATGGTCGCGTTCGAAATTGCCCGCGGCAGCGCTGATCGCCTCAAAGCACAACTGGGGGCGAAGAACGATCGCGAAGCGTTCGTCTGGCGCCTGCTGAGGTTGCAGGCCGCACCGTATTTCGTGTTGGGGGCCGACCTTCGCGACGATCCGATCCATTACCGGGTGACGACACCGTGGGATTTCCGCACCCGGTACAGCCTGCGCAGCGTGGACCTGTGGGGCGAGCACGCCGGCCAGCCGATGGTTCGATGGCGGGTCGATGTCGACGATCGCGAAACCGCAACGTCGCGAATTGTCGAAGGTCACGTCGAGATCCGTTGGAGTCACGGCAAGTTCGGGGGCGTCCCCGAAGCCAAGATTTACCTCGACACGGCGCATCACGACGTTGCCGGCTACGAACCGCTCCGCTAGCCGGTTACGGGTCAGCCACCACCACCGCAACCCGAAACATCGACGGCCAGCGCTTCCCGGTCAGCAGAAACGTCCCGTCCGGTTCGGCCGCGATGCCGTTGAGCACATCCTCAACGGGGTCACCAACCGCAACCAGACCCAGAAGCGGCGACGCATCAATGCTGGCTACCACCGTTCCAGTTGAATCAATCACCACAATTTCGGTGCTGCGCCAGACGTTGGCCACCACCAGATCATCGACACATTCGAGTTCGTTGAGTAATTGAACCGGTGAAGCGTCGCGCCGAACCGGAAGCGTTTCTTGGACAGAAAAATCTTCAAACGATCGACGGGTTAGCACGTGGGAACCGTCGCTCATCACGAACCCTTCGCGGTCAGCGCACAACCCCCACCCTTCGCCTTCAAACGTCCACGACGGCAACGGGGTGAGATCGGGAAGCGACCAGCGGTAGGCCACCCCCGCTCGCCAAGTGAGCTGCACCGCTTCGGAACCAACCACGGTCAGCCCCTCGCCGAAGACATCGTCGGGCAGTGCCGCGGACCGGACAGTGTCACCGCTGGCTGGGGCAACGATCCGGATCTCGCTCACTGCCCAAAGCCCCAGCGACTCGATCAGCTGTCCGTTGCTCAACCGTTCAAGTCCTTGGGTGAACGCTTCGGGATCGTGAGGCAATGTTTCCAACACCTTTACGGTCCACTGGGCCGGCGACTCATCGGAGCCGATCGGGAAAGGTTCCGGCCAACGTTGGCCGTTCCAGACCTCCTCAGGTTCACCACAGCCAGCCAGCGTGGACCCGGCCGCGATGACGGCGGCGATCAGTACGAGCAATGCACGGTTTGGGATCATCGACTGGGGTTGGGACGTAACGTCAGCGACTCAAGATCGGCGAACGCGGTGGCGTCCATCGTGGGCTGACCGGGCACCTCGAAACCGCAAAAGAAGATGATCATGTTGTGTGATTCTTCCAGCCCGGGTGCCGGCCGGGTGAGCAATTGTTCCAGCTTCTCTTTGTCACCGTTGGCGATGATGGTCTTTGGGTCAAAATCGAACGGTTCAGCGATCGCCAAATAGTTGGCGTAATAGTCGGCTACTGCGTTCAGTTCAGCTTCGACATACTCTGGCCCGGCCTGCGCGAGCGCAGTCCAAAACGTTGCTGCGAGTTGAGCGACCGGTCCGGTGTTGTGATCATCGGACTCCTTGGCTGCTTCGTCAACGAACGTTTGAGCCAATTGGCAGGTCGGCTCCAGAACCGATTCCAAGCTGGTGGTCGACGGTGTCGGGCTTGCGGTGGTGGTGGTCGTCGCGGTCGGTTCGTTGGTGACCTCCAACTCAGCCGGGGAAGCTTCTTGGACGGGCCGACTTTCGATCTCTTGCCAACTCCAGGCGATCGCGCACACGGTCAGCACAACAACTCCGGTTCCCCGCCAGACACCCCACATGCTCCGCTGCCTCCGCCTTTCTTGTCAGCAGGAACGTCACGCCGTCGGTTGCGTTCCGATCACTCCAGCTTCTCGCAAACGTTCGATCTCGTCAGCGCGCCCGAGTTCGGTCAGGATTTCTTGCGTGTGCTCACCAAGATCTGGGGCCATGGCTCGCGGGGCCCACGGGCTGCCGCTGAAATCGGCTGGTGTGGCGATCATGTTGGTGGTGGTCGCCCCGTCAGGCACTTCGACGAGTGCGCCAGATGCGTAAAACTGGGGGTCGGCAAGCAGGTCTTCGGGGGTTTGGACGGGGGCCCAGAAGAAGTCCGGCTCGGTGCTGAACACTTCTTTCCATTCGTCCATCGTTTTGGACGCAAAGATGGTGTCGAGTTCTTTGATCAGCTCGGCCGCGTTACCTGCTCGCACCCGCGGGTCGGCGAACCGAGGATCGTCTAACCATTCTGGGTGGCCAGCGACTCGGGCCAGTGGCGGCCAGTGACGTGCCCCGTCAAGCCCAACAATCCAGAAGCGTTTGCCGTCGGCAGTTGCGTAGTTGTTCATGGCCGGGTTGCCCATGGTTTCGCGCTGCCCGACCTGCAAGGTCAAACCCCAACCGAGCAGCACCGACAGGTCGAAACTAATGGTGTACATCCCTTCCCGGAACAACGATGTTGAAACGATCTGACCTTCGCCGGTTCGTTCCCGGTGGTACAGCGCAGCACACACCGCCGCGGCGCCGGCCAGACCCGCGTTGTGGTCACCCATTCCGCCTCGCTGGAACGGTGGGTCCTGACCCGGCACGGTCAACAGGTGAGCAATCCCGGATCGTGACCAGAACGCCGCGACATCGAACGCGGCTCGGTCGGCGTCATCACCTTCCAGCCCGTAACCGGTGATCGCGGTGTAGATCAGTCGGGGATGCAGCGCGGTGAGCGTAGGACCATCAAGCCCGAGCCGTTCCAACCCGCCGAGTCGAACGTTGGTGACGAACACGTCGGCGTCGGCGATGAGCTCATGAGCGATCGCTTTGCCTTCTTCGGTCGTGAGGTCAAGCACGATGCTGCGTTTCGAACGGTTGTCCATCTCGAAGATCGGGTTGGTCGGCATGTCGGTCCCGAGCAGGTACCGGAAGGTTCGGGCCGGGTCACCGGCTGGTGGTTCGATCTTGATGACTTCGGCACCCCAGTCGGCGAGGATCCCGCCAGCCGCAGGTCCGGCCACCCACACGCCGAGTTCGACAACTTTCACACCTTCGAGTGGTCCTGCCATGGTCCTCATCGTCTCCGTCTCGTAGGAGAGCGGTCGCCGTTTCCGGCCGAACGCCCTGACGAGAAGCAACCTTAGGACCTTCGGCAAGGGCCAAGGAAATGCTTGGGGGTCGCGGTTGACTGGCCGGTCTCGGGAGCGTCGGCTGGGGATTGGTGACCGACAGTTCGCCGTTGAGCAGCGACTGGTCGTATTCTCCTTGGCATGTATGACCTGCTGATCACCAACGGAACGATCGTCGACGGGACCGGAGCGGATCGTCGGATTGCCGACGTGGCAATCGCCGACGGGAAGATCGTGGCGGTTGGACCGAACCTTGACGGCCCAGCCCGAGAAACGATCGACGCCGACGGGTTGTTGGTCACCCCTGGCTTTGTTGATGTCCACACCCACTATGACGGGCAGGCCACGTGGGACGAAGTTTTGGAACCAACATCGTTGCATGGCGTGACGACGTTGGTGATGGGCAACTGCGGGGTTGGTTTCGCTCCGGTTCGCCCGGGAGCTGAAGAGTGGCTGATCCAGCTGATGGAAGGCGTCGAAGACATTCCGGGTGCCGCGTTGAGCGAGGGGATCAGCTGGGGATGGGAAACCTTCCCGGAATATTTGGATGTGTTGGACCAGCACCAGTGGTCGATTGACATTGGAACCCAGGTCGCTCACGGGGCCATCCGTGCTTACGTGATGGGGGAGCGGGGCGCGAAAAACGAACCAGCTTCGCCTGAGGAGATCGCCGAGATGGAAGCGATCGTGCGAGAGTCGATCCAATCCGGTGCACTTGGCGTTTCCACGTCGCGCACGGTGGCTCATCGAGCGATGGACGGCGAACCGGTACCGGGGACGTTCGCCGCTGAAGACGAACTGTTTGCTTTGGGTCGTGGTCTTCGTGACGGCGGCGGGGGTGTTTTTGAGCTGGCACCGGCGGGTGCGGCGGGGCTTGATGTGATCGCCCCCATGAAGGAAATCGAATGGATGACCCGGTTGAGTGCCGAAACCGGTCAGCCGGTGTCGTTCGCCATGTTGCAGGTTCCTGCCGCTCCCGATCTGTGGCGTGAACAGATGGAGGCCTCGTTGGCGGCAAACGAGGCGGGTGCGAAACTCTTCCCGCAGGTGGCGGGACGCCCGTTTGGGGTGCTGGTCGGTTGGGACACGGGCCATCCGTTCCTGCTCCGTCCGAGCTACCAGAAAATCGCTGCTCTGCCGATTGCCGAACGAATCGTGGAGTTGCGTCGTCCCGAAGTTCGAGAAGCGATCCTTGCCGAAGAAGATGGACCGGGAACGGGTCGGTTGATCGAAGGCATGGCGCGGCTCGCGGCCGGGATGCTGGATTCGATCTTTGTGCTGGGCGACCCCCCGGATTACGAACCGACCCCGGATCGGTCGCTGGCCGGACTCGCAGCAGCGGCTGGGGTGAGTCCACAACAGGCTGCCTACGACGCCTTCTGCGCCGAGGACGGCCGGGCGTTGCTGATGCTGCCGCTTTACAACTATGTGGACGGCAACCACGACGTGATCCGTGAACAACTCACCCATCCACAGGCGGTCGTTGGGTTGTCGGACGGGGGCGCGCACTGCGGGATCATTTGTGATGCGTCGTTGCCGACCACGATGCTTTCCCACTGGGCCCGCGACCGTCAGCGAGGCGAACAGCTTCCGCTGGAGTGGGTGGTCCAGAAGCAGACCCACGACACGGCTCGACTGTTTGGCATGTCGGATCGAGGAACGATCGAAGTCGGGATGCGAGCCGACGTGAACGTGATCGACTTTGATCGGTTGAACCTTCAGACCCCCGAGTTGGTTCACGACCTTCCCGCCGGTGGGTCTCGTCTGGTGCAGCGTTCGGTTGGTTACGTCGCCACGGTGGTTGCCGGTGAGGTCACACGCCGCGAAGGGGTCGATACCGGGGCCCGACCAGGTCGGCTGGTTCGCGGTCGGCGCTGACGATGGCCAAGGCTGGCGGTGCCGAACGCTTTCTCGCGGCAGCTAACGAGCTTGGTATTGAAGTGGCACCGGTCGTCTACCCCGATGGCACCCGAACCGCGGCCGACGCGGCGGCTGCGATCGGATGTGAACTTTCCCAGATCGCCAAGTCGTTGCTGGTGATCAGTGAAAACGGTCCCGTGCTGGCTTTGACCGCCGGTCATCACCGTCTCGATCTTGACCGGTTGGCCGAATACCTCGGGTCGCCGGTGCGTATGGCCGGAGCCGACGAAGCTCGGATCATTTCTGGGTATGCCATTGGTGGTACGCCACCGTTTGGTCATCCGGCGCCGATCCCGACGTTGATTGATCCGTCGCTGCTGGGCCATGAGGTGGTGTATGCCGCCGGTGGGGCCCCGGACCGTTGTTTCCCGATCGGTTCGGCTCGGCTGCGAGAAGTCACTGCTGCCACGGTCGCCGAGTTTGTGGAGTGAGCGGGTCACCGACAACCCCTGAACGCTGGACCGCCCCAGTGCTCGACGGGCAGCACCGCTGGGGGATTGCTCACGGTGACAGTCGGGTTTTGATGGCTGACCTTCCTGACGGATCGGTCGATTTCATCTGTACCGATCCGCCGTACAGCATCGGCGGGTACTCAACTGGCAACATCGACGCCGAGTGGCGAGGCGAGTTCAACAATGATCTCGCTGACTGGGATCAAACCGTGCTGGACCCGGCCGAGTGGCGCGACGAGTTTCTGCGAGTGTTGGCACCGACCGGCAACGTGTTCGTGTTCACCAGTTACAACCTGCTGGGTCGTTGGCACGAAGTGTTCGATCCGCTCTTTGACACCTTTCAGTTCATGGTTTGGCACAAAACCAATCCGGCACCGAAGCTGCGCCGCGCCGGGTTTTTGAACAGTTGCGAGCTAATCATCTGCCTCTGGAACCGGGGCCACACTTGGAACTTCTCGACCCAAGCCGAGATGCACAACTTCATCGAGACCCCGATCTGCATGGGCAACGAGCGGATTAAGGAACCAAAGCATCCAACGCAGAAACCGTTGGCGGTGATGCGCCGCCTGATCGAGTTGGCGACCAACCCCGGCGACCTGGTGTTGGATCCGTTCGCAGGTGTGGCCTCGACCGGTGCCGCGGCGTTGGAACTTGGTCGACGGTTCGTTGGCATCGAACAAGACCAGAGCTACGTGGCCGCTGGCCGATCCCGGCTTGAAGGGTTTGGTTCATGAGCGGTGCCGGGGCTTTGCTGAATTGTCGCGGTTCTCAATCTGCAATTGGTTGGTGGCACCCTCTAGGTTGCAGGGCGAGTCGAACGCCATCAGGAGGCGAACATGGGTATCTGTGACGGTCGGGTGGTTGTGATTACCGGGGCAGCTCGAGGGTTGGGTCGGGCCCACGCGTTAGCGTTCGCCGCTGAAGGTGCTCGGGTGGTGGTGAACGACCTCGGGGTTGAACGAGATGGTTCCGCGGGGACATCCGAGGCGGCGCAGTCGGTAGTGGAAGAGATCCGGGCCGCGGGTGGCGAAGCGGTTGCGAATGCCGCCGACGTCGCCGACTGGGATCAGGCCCGTGATCTCGTGGGGCAGGCGTTGAGCGAGTTTGGCCGCCTCGACACGTTGGTGCTCAACGCGGGGTTTCTGCGCGACCGGATGCTGGCCGGGATGTCAGAGGAGGAATGGAATTCGGTGGTGCGAGTGCATCTCAACGGCCATTTCGCACCAGCCCGCCACGCCATCGAATACTGGCGAGATCAGGCGAAATCGGGTGAAGCGGTTGACGCCAGGGTGATCAACACCTCGTCGGGTGCGGGACTCAATGGTTCGGTGGGCCAAGGCAACTACGCGACCGCCAAGGCGGGGATCGCGTTGTTGACCATTCAGCAGGCCGCCGAATGGGGACGGTACGGGGTGATGGCCAATGCAGTCGCTCCCGATGCCCGTACCCGAATGACCGCCGGAGTGTTCTACGACGAGCAAGCTCCGGAAGGTTGGGATCCTAAAGGTCCCGAGAACGTGTCCCCGCTGGTGGTGTGGTTGGGCAGCGCAGCCTGCGACGTGACCGGACGGGTGTTTGAGGTCAGTGGCGGGCAGTTGAACGTCTGCGACGGTTGGCAACCGGGCCCGGTCGAGTCGGTTGGTGAGCGGATGATGACGGCGAGCGAAGCCGGTGCGTTGGTGCACCGTTCGATCGACGGCACCCCGGCCCCTGCTGCCGTGTACGGCGCGAGCTGACATGAACTTTGATGACAGTCCCGAGGAGGCCGTCTGGCGGGCCGAGTGCCGGGAGTTTCTTGACGCTCACGCCACCCGCCGAACCGAAGCCATCGACTGGTCCCAGTCGATTTGGGCCCGTAACCGGTCCGAAGCAGAGTTGGAGGCGCACCGCCAGAAAGCGGCAGCCTGGCAGACCCTGAAGTACGAGCATGGCTGGGCCGGTTTGACCTGGCCAGAAGCCTTCGGTGGCCGTGGCCTTTCCAGTCATTTCAACGCCATCTTCGCGGAGGTTGAAGCCGACTACGACGTGCCAATGGGGGTGTACGCCCAGTCGATCGGGATGGCTGGCCCGACGATCATCGCGCACGGAACCGATGCGCAGAAGGCTCGCTACCTAGCACCGATGCTGACCGGGCAGGAAACGTGGTGTCAGTTGTTTTCTGAACCGGGTGCGGGTTCGGATCTGGCCGGGCTTCGTACTTCGGGGCTGGTCGACGGTGATGAGTTGGTGGTCAACGGGCAGAAGGTGTGGACGTCGAACGCGGTGGAGGCGGCCCACGGAATGCTTCTGGTGCGGACCAACACCGACGTCCCCAAACATCGGGGTATCACCTACGTGCTGTTGGACATGACGCTGCCCGGCATCGATATTCGCCCCCTCAAACAGATCAACGGACGGGCCGAGTTCAACGAGGTTTTTCTTGATGATGTTCGGATTCCGTTGGATGCGGTGGTGGGCGACCTCGACGCCGGTTGGGGTCCGATCTTGACGACGTTGGCCAATGAACGCCAAGGGATCGGCATTGGTATGCGGGGTGGCACCGCTGACCTCATTGAGGTCGCTCGCCATTTCGGGTTGTCAAACGACCGCACGGTGCGCCAGGAGTTGGCCCGGTTGATGGAGATGGAAGAAACGATCCGGTTCCTGAGTTATCGGGTACGGACCGCGGCGAGCCGAGGGGAGGCTCCGGGTCCGGAAAGTTCGGTGATCAAACTCGCGGCGTCGCGTCGGCTCGCCCTCCAAGGTTCGTTGGTGATGCGGTTGATGGGTGCGGCGGCCACCCTCGCCGACGAAGACACCTATGCCAACGGGTACTGGCAGAGTTACGCATTCCTTGGTCAGTGGGCGGCCCGGATTGGTGGTGGCACCGATCAGGTGCAACGAAACATCGTGGGCGAGAACGTGCTGGGGCTGCCTCAGGAACCACGGCCCGACAAAGGCATACCGTTCCGGGACATTCCGACCGCGTAAACCCATCGGGGGTTGATCACCCGGTCTGGTCACCGGTCTGGTTACGGGTGATGGCTGCGTTGATGGCCTGCACCGTTTCGCTGGGGTCGAGCCCGAGTTGCCTGAGTTCGAACACGGCACGGTCGGCCGCGGACGCGATCCGTTCGCGTTGTTCACGGAGCGGTTCGGATTGCGGTGGTTCGGCGGCGACGAAGGTACCGGCTCGACCTCGGGTGGCGATGGTCCCGTCTTGTTCGAGTTCCCGGTAGGCCCGGGCGACGGTCCCGGGAGCGAGCGAGAGTTGCTCGGCGAGTTCTCGCACGGTGGGGAGTCGACTGTTGGGTTCGAGGCGTCCCACCGCGACCATGACCGAGATTTGGGCCCGTAACTGTTCGAAGCGGGGGATCGTGCTTCGAGATTCGAGTCGGATGATGAGCCGACGGCTTTCCGCCGGTGTGGTTGTGGGGGTTGACAAGCGAACCATCTGAGCATTGTATCAGTACAAATTACAAAACGATGGATGGCATCACCGCCAATTTGGCCTAAATACTGACAAAAGCCTGACAATGTCATTGACACAAGACATCAAGCCGCTATGTTCTGTATCAGTCAATTCAGGGGTCGGCGGGTGCCGGCCAACGATCGCCACTGGAGTGGCAGAAACGGAACACCACCATGAAGCTCGTAACCGCAGTGATCAAGCCGTTCAAGCTTGAAGACGTCAAGACCGCGCTCGCTGAGGTGGGCGTGCAAGGGATGACGGTCTCCGAAGTGCAGGGGTTTGGTCGTCAGGGTGGCCACAGCGAGACCTACCGGGGAACCGAGTATCGGGTGACGTTCACCCCGAAGACCCGCATCGAAGTCCTAGTCGACGATGCCGGGACCGAAGCCGCGGTCGACGCGATCATCACCGCGGCCCGCACCGACAAGATCGGTGACGGCAAAGTCTGGGTGACTTCGGTCGAGACCGCCGCTCGTATTCGTACCGGTGAACGCGACGGCGACGCCGTCTAAGGCTGGAGAGATGCCGGGCTGGCAGGTTTCTGCCAGCCCAAGAACACCTAATGAATACCGCCTCTGCGGGGGCGGTATTCGTCTGTTTGGGCTCGGAGTACTACGGTTCAGGCGACGACTCAAAGGGGTGTTGTATGTCGACTTCGATTCTTGATGCCACGTCGTTCTGGGCGCTGCTGACCGCCCGGTCGGCGGCGACTCCCGATCAGGTGCTGCTGATTGATGACGCTGGTCGTTCGCTGACCTGCGCCGAGTTTCTCGACCAAGTGGAACGGGTCGCAGCCGGGTTCCACGGGTTAGGGATCGGTGACGGCACGCCGGTTACTTGGGTGCTCCCGACTCGTATCGAGACCGTGGTCGCCAGTTTCGCCCTGTCGCGGCTCGGTGCGATCCAGAATCCGATCATTCACATCTATCGCCATCGCGAAGTTGGGTTCTGCCTGCGCCAAACCGGAGCCGAATTTGTGTTGCACCCAGGCGAATGGGGTGGTTTCGATTATCAGGCCATGATTGAGGATGTCACTGCGGACCTGGATCGCCCACCGCGGCTCATCAACGGATACTCGGACCTTCCAACCGGTGATCCGGCTTCGTTGCCCCCCGCTCCGGAGTATCTCCCCGGCGAGGCTCCGGTGCGCTGGCGCTACTACACCTCCGGCACTACCTCTGACCCGAAAGGGGTTCTGCACACCGATCAGACCCTGATCGCAGCCGGCACCGGACTCGGCAAGGCCCTCGAGGTTGGCCCTGACGATGTTGGTTCGGTGGCGTTCCCGTATGCCCACATCGGCGGTCCCGACTACATCGTGATGATGCTGGTCTTTGGCCACCCTGCCGTGTTCATCGAACGCTTCACCCCGGGTGGGGCCGTAGCGGCCTTCGCTGAACACGGTGTAACCATGGCCGGCGGTTCGACCGCGTTCTACCAGATGTTCCTAGCCGAAGATCAAAAGGTCGAGGGGCCGGTGATGCCTCGTCTTCGACTCATGGCTGGTGGCGGCGCTCCCAAACCGCCGGAAGTGTTTTTTGCCGTCAAAGAAGGCATGGGTGTGCCGATCGTTCACGGCTACGGGATGACCGAATGCCCAATGATCTGCAACGGGTCACCGAGCGACAGCGATCAACAACTGGCCACCACCGAAGGAGCACCGATCGACGGATGTCAGGTTTCGGTGGTGAACCCGGACGGCACCGATGCGGGTCCAGGGGTTGAAGGCGAGGTTCGAGTCGCGGGCCCCATGCTGTTCAAGGGATACACCGACCCGTCGCTTGAAGCAGATGCTTTCGATGGCGAGGGAAGGTTCCGTACCGGGGATCTGGGGATTCGTCATGCCGACGGGCATGTCACCCTGACCGGCCGACTCAAAGACATCATCATTCGCAAAGGTGAAAACATCTCGGCGGCGGAGATCGAAAACGTGTTGTACGGGCTCGATCAGGTCGAGAACGCCGCGGTGATCGGCCTGCCCGACGTGGACCGTGGCGAGCGGGTTTGTGCCGTGGTTGAAACCGCGGCGGGACATCCGGACCTCACCTTTGATGAAATGGTTCAGGCGTGCCGGGACGCCGGTCTTATGACACAGAAAATTCCCGAACAACTTGAAGTTCACGACGGTGCGCTGCCCCGCAACGCCACCATGAAAATCCTCAAATTTGAACTGCGCGACCGCTACAAGGAGAAGGCTTGGCCGTGACCATCATCTACCACAACCCCAATTGAAACTCGTCTACCAACGCCGTGGCGGTCGCCACGGACAACAACGTTGCCTTCGACGAGGTCCGGTACCTCAAGACGCCTCCTGACGAGGCAGCGCTGCGGAGCCTCATCGATCGACTCGAAGACCCGGTCGAGGATCTGGTGCGTAAAGATGCCCAGTTCGCCAAGCTGGGTCTCAACGAGGACGACTATGTCGGCAATCCCGACGCCGTCGTTGAGGTCTTGTTGGCCTATCCGAAACTGTTGCAGCGGCCCGTGATCGTTACCGACAACAAGGCCATCATCGGGCGACCGCTCAACGGCGTGAAAGCCAAGGAACGCCTGCACGAACTGTTCGGTTTGGCCTGACCGGTCGCACCGGCAATCAAACCAGTGCTGCAATCAAACCAGTTCGGTAATCGCCTGCGCCATCTGTCCCAACGCGGCCACGTCGGCGTTGTGGGTGGTGAGCGAAAGTCGATCGGCGAACGCGCCGTATTCGTCGACCAGTCGCTGAGCGCAGGCATCGGGTGTTCCCCGCACCGCCAGCAGATCCAGCGTCTCGTCGTCGATCAATTCAGCGAGCTTGCTCCACTCGCCCGATTTGGTCCTCTCACGAAGTTTGGGCTGCAGGTCACCGAGTCCGTGGTGGTCCAGCGTGACCCGATACGCCGGGGTTGAAGCGTAAAAGGCCAAGTTGGCTCGGATCGTCTCGCTGGAACGGTGGTACGACTCGTCGGTCAAGCTGGGCACCGCGATGCATCCGACGTTGAGCGTGACGTTTCGATCATGGTCGGCTCGGCCTTGTTCGATCAGCGGCAAGGTGACAGCCTGCAAATACGAACCGGTATTGAACGGATGGATGATGATCCCATCGGCGTGCCGGGCCATGGCTCGGGTCATCTGCGGTCCGAGCGCACCAGCCCAGATGGGAGGTGGTGGACCGCTGAGAGCCGGAGGAACAAACAGCGGCGTCATCAGATCGAACCGGAAAAAGTCGCTCTGGTGATCGAGCGGTGTGCCATCAGCCCAGCTGGTCCAGATGGCACGGAGCGCAGCAATGATGGCCACCATGCGACCCACCGGCCGGTCCCATTGCGCGCTGTAGCGGCGTTCGATGTGGGCCCGGATTTGGGTACCGAGCCCGAGGGCGAAGCGACCGCCACTGGCTCGTTGAAGGTCCCAAGCCTGATAGGCCAGATGCATCGGGGAACGGGGAAAAGCGATCGCCACGTTGGTGTAAAGGTCGAGTCCGGCGTGGGCAGCGGTGACTAGCGGAAAGAACACATCGCTGTTGCCTTCGAAGGTGAACGCACCGTGCACTCCGGCGTCAGCGAGTGCCTCCGCAGTTGCCGCCGAGTGCTGAAAGTCGCTTCCCAGGCTCACATCGATTTTCATGGCCGGGACCGTAGTCCCGAAACGGCGAAGGAGAAGAACTCGACGGTTTCACTCGTTTTCGTTTTTTCCCGGGACGGTCCGGACACTACGGTCTGGTCACGCGACGCCCCGACGGGTGTCATCCGCTCGGGAGGAAGCATGGCTGAAGAGGTACTTACGGCACCGTTGGTGCTCGAATACCCGTTTACGCGAACCACGGGTCCGATCATTGGATCGTTCCTGACTGGCCTTCGCGAAGGCGTGATCCTCGGGGTGAAACGCTCCGACGGTTCGGTGCTTTGCCCACCACTCGAGTACGACCCGGACACCTCTGAGGAACTGAGCGAATTGGTTCCGGTGCAACAAACCGGGACGGTCATCACTTGGACGTGGAACGGTGCGCCTCGCCCGCAGCAACCGTTCAGCCGCCCGTTTGCTTGGGCAATGATCCTGCTTGACGGTGCCGGAACACCGATGCTGCACGCGGTGCTCGTTGATGGCCCCGAAGCGATGAGCACCGGGATGCGGGTCCGGGTCGAGTGGAGTTCTGAACGGCAGGGGCACATCTCCGACATCGCCGGGTTCGTGCCCGATGACGGTGCCGCTTCCACCGCTACTGAAGTCCCGGCCGAGGTTGAAGAGGTGCGTAGCGTTCGGACCCCGATCCGGATGGAGTACACCTACACCCCTGGTCGGTCGCTTTCGCAGTATCTGCGAGCCATGTCCGAGAAACGGATCCTGGGGGATCGCTGTCCCACCACCGGGCAGGTGTTTGTCCCGCCCCGCGGAGTGAGCCCGATGACCGGGACCATCACCGATGAGATGGTCGAACTTCCTGACACCGGCTACGTCGAGTCGTTCAACGTGACCAGGGTGCCGATCAAGATGCGTCCCGATCTCACCCCGCCCTACGTCAGCGCCTGGATCGTCTTGGACGGCGCTTCGGTGGGTTTCATGGGTCTGGTGATGAACATCGAACCCGAAGCGGTTCGGATCGGGATGCGGGTGCGGGCCGTGTGGAAACCCGACAACGAACTGGAAATGAGCGCTCAGAACATTCTTGGCTGGGAGCCGACCGGTGAAGACGACGAGGTCGTCACCGACTACGAACGAATCGGACGCGTCGATCAAGGAGGCTCCCAGTGAGAGACATCGCAGTTGTGGCTTTCACCCAACGGCAGGAATCAGCCATCCCGGGGGAATCCGAGGTGGAGTTCATGGTTCCGTTGATGGAGCAAGCCAAGCAGCAGGTCGGGTTGACCCAACAAGAGATGGGCTTTACCTGCTCGGGTTCGTCGGATTTCCTCGCCGGTCAGGCTTTCTCGTTTGTGATGACCATCGACGGAACCGGACCGGTACCGCCGATCAGTGAAAGCCATGTCGAACAGGACGGCGCCTGGGCGCTGTACGAAGCGTGGGTCAAGCTGCAATGCGGCGACATTGACACCGCGTTTGTGTACTCGTACGGAAAGTCTTCGCCGGGATCGCTTCGCGACGTGCTCGCTACCCAGCTTGACCCCTACTACGTCGCCCCGCTTTGGCCCGACTGGTACGGCCTTGAGGCGTTGGCGGCGCGTTTGATGCTCGAACAGGGAGTGGTGAGCGAACAGCAACTGGCTGAGATCGCCAGTCGCAGTCGTGAACATGCGGCCACCAACCCGCATGCGGTTCGCCGGGATCGCAAATCGGCTGCCGACATCTTGTTGGAGGAATACGTGGCGGAACCGCTGCGTCCTTCAGACATTCCCGAATCAGCCGATGGTGGCGCGGTGATCGTGCTCGCCGCTGGTGACCGGGCCCGTGAGCTCTGTGACCGCCCGGCTTGGATCCGCGGGATTGACCATCGAAGCGATGCCCACACCCTCGGGGTGCGCAACCTCACGTCGGCCACCTCAGCGGTGATCGCGGCGCAACGAGCCGGTGTTGGCAACGACAAGGTTGACATTGCTGAACTTCACGCCCCGTTCTCCACTTCGGAGGCGCTTTTGATCTCGGCGTTGGGGCTTGATGACCGCACGGTGATCAACCCGTCGGGTGGGGCGCTCGCGGCGAACACGATGATGGCCAGTGGCCTGATCCGTATTGGTGAAGCGGCATCTCGCATTTCGGCAGGTGAGGCCGATCGCGGTGTTGCCACCGCAACGTCGGGCCCGTGCCTGCAACAGAACTTGGTTTGTGTCTTGGAGGGTGAGTAGTCATGGCGAAGGAACAAGCAGCGGTCATCGGTGTTGGCCAGACGAAGTACGACACCACCTATCCCGGGTCGATGGCCGGGATGCTTCGGGAAGCCGCAACGAAAGCGTTGGCGATGGCCGACAAGACTTGGGCCGACATCGACGCGGTGGTCATGGGCAAGGCGCCAGACTTTTTCGAAGGCGTCATGATGCCGGAGATTTACCTCGCTGAAGCGTTGGGTTGCGTTGGCAAGCCGATCATGCGGGTGCACACCGCTGGTTCGGTTGGTGGTTCCACGGCCTGCGTTGCCGCTTCCATGATCCAATCCCGGGTTCATCGCACGGTCCTAACCATCGGTTGGGAGAAACAAAGCGAATCCAACGCCATGTGGGCGTTGTCGCTTCCGCAGCCGTTCGCCACTTCGGTCAACGCGGGGGCCGGTGGCTACTTCTCACCGATCATTCGGCGTTACATGATGATGACCGAAGCTCCCGAGTTGATTGGTTGCATGGTGGCGTTCAAGGATCGTCAACACGCGCTTCGCAACCCGCAGGCGCACCTTCATCAGCCCGATCTGACCTTTGAGCAGGTAGTCGAATCGCCGATGCTTTGGGATCCGATCCGCTACAGCGAGACCTGTCCGTCGTCGGATGGGGCCTGCGCCATTGTCCTCACTGATGAAGCCGGTGGCGAAGCTCACAACGGGCCGGTGGCGTGGGTCAAAGGCACGGCGATGCGTTCGGAGTCGAACTCCTATGGTGGACGCAACATGGTGTCGCCTGCTGCTTCTGAAGAATGCGCC
The DNA here is from genome assembly GCA_017852795.1 of Candidatus Neomicrothrix sp. GTDB lineage: Bacteria > Actinomycetota > Acidimicrobiia > Acidimicrobiales > Aldehydirespiratoraceae > UBA11606. Next base: position 12,012 of record JAFMKU010000027.1, on the reverse strand, counting down.
AACGACGTCTTTGCTCAGGCCGGTATCACCGATCGCCGTCGAGAGATCGACGCGGTGGAAATGTATGTCCCGTTCTCCTGGTACGAACCGATGTGGTTGGAAAGCCTTGGTTTCGCCGACAAAGGTGAAGGCTGGAAGATGGTGGAGCAGGGTGCGACCTCGATTGATGGTGGCGACCTTCCGGTCAACTGTTCGGGCGGCGTGTTGTCGTCGAACCCGATTGGGGCCAGTGGCATGATCCGATTTGCCGAAGCAGCCATGCAGGTGATGGGCATCGCCGGAGACCACCAAGTAGATGGGGCTCGGACGGCTTTGGGCCACGCCTATGGCGGTGGGGCGCAGTACTACGCCATGTGGATTGTGGGTGCAGAGAAGTAGCTGCTCATCCACCTGATGGGCTGCCGCCTGTTCAGCGGCGGGCTCGTTCTGGCATCCTAAGAGGGCGTAACGTTCTCTTACCCTTCGTTTGCAAACCTGCGCTTAGGTGGTGCCATGAATCAGGAAGCGTCCGAATCGACAGTTGGTGATCAGCCTTCGGGGCCGCGCCCGGCCCCGTTCTCAGCGGAGAGTTGGTGGTCGGAACCTTCGAGCGTTGCTGCGCCGCCCGCACCTTCAGGTCCGTTGCATCACGGGGCAGGTCCGGTCCCCAAACCACCGGCTGCTCCGGTCGCCCGTCCCCGCCGCGGTTCGCTAGTCGTTGGGGTGCTGGTCGGGATGCTGCTCAGTTCCTTTCTGGTCGGTGGTGGTTACCTGCTTGGTCGGGGTGACATCGGAACCGACGCAGGGTCCGGTTTGCCATTGGCGACCACCGGGTCGGCTGTCCCAACCGTCGGATCAGCCGATCAGGCTGATGACGATGGGTTGGTGTCGTTGTTTGAACCGGTGACTTCGGTCGCGGCCAAGGTTGCGCCGTCGGTGGTGTCGGTGAGCACGGTCGATGGTCAGGGTTCAGGAATCATCTGGGATGCCGAACGGGGCTACATCGTCACCAACAACCACGTCGTGGATGGGGCTACGGAGGTTTCGGTGCGGCTCGGCAGCGGGATCGAGGTCTCCGGTGAAGTGGTTGGTGGTGACTGGGCCCGCGATGTTGCGGTGATCAAAGTCGATCCCACCGGCCTAGACCTTCAAGCGGCAACCTTCGCGCCGAGTGCATCGGTTGAACTGGGGCAGTTAGCGGTTGCTGTCGGTAGTCCGTTTGGACTTTCCGAGACGGTCACCGCGGGAATCGTTTCGGCGGTCGGGCGGGTGAACCCCTCGGGCGGGTCCGACCCGTCGCGTCCGGTTCCGGTTGAGATGGTCCAGACCGATGCGCCGATCAACCCTGGCAACTCGGGTGGGGCATTGGCGAACCGGTTCGGTGAGGTCATTGGTATGCCGACGTCGATCCGAACCGACGGGATTTCGATGGACAACGCCGGAGTGGGCTTTGCCGTGCAGAGCGACACGATCGTGCTGATCGCGGAGCGGATCGTCAACGGTGAATCGTTGGAGCTTGGGTTCCTTGGTGTGTCAACCCGGAACCCGAATGATGGTCTGGGTGGGGCGGTTGTTGCCGAAGTCTTTGATGGCACCGCGGCTGAGCTTGCCGGGTTGGAGTCCGGCGACCGCATTTTGTCGGTCGATGGACGCACCGTAACCAGTTCCGATGCTCTGGCCGCCGGGATCAAGTTCTTCCGCCCGGGTGAGCGAATTGAGATTGAAGTTGATCGCAATGGTGTGCAACTGGTGATCAACGTGACTATGGGTCTCTACTGATCTTCGGCTGCTTGCTCGATGCCGACAGGGCCAGCCTGAACGGGTGCAGCCAAGTCGAAAACGCCGAAGCCAAGACACCGTAAAGAGCAGGGTCGTTCGGCCACTAGGCTGACCGTTCCATGCTCTTTATTGCCATCATTGCTGTTGCTGCTCTCGTCCTTGTCGTCGCCTCGTTTGTGGTCCTGCGGCGTAGCGACGACACCCTCACGGTCGACCGGATCGAACCGAGTGACGTGGTCACCGTTGACGACGTTGCTCCCAAGGTGCAACCGGTTGAGGAGCGCGAAGAACCACGACCGACGTTCGCGGACCGGTTGGGGACAGCCCGGCAGGCCCTTGGTGGGCTGCTCGGCGGGGTCTTTTCGGGCCGGATCGAACCGGCTACGTGGGACGCGTTGGAAGAGGCGTTGATCCGAGCCGATGTGGGGGTGACGACGTCGCTGGACGTCATCGAAACGGTCCGTTCTCAGGCCAGCGACCGCGATGTGACCGACTCGGCTGACCTGCGGGAGCTGGTGAAGACCGAGTTGGTCAAACGGCTGGAAGGGTTTGATCGTTCGTTGCATTCGGGTTCGGCTGATGGCCCCGCCGTCTGGTTGTTTGTTGGCGTCAACGGTGTGGGCAAAACCACCACGATCGGCAAGCTGGCCCGCCGTCAACGCGACCAAGGCCAGTCGGTGCTGTTAGCAGCGGGGGACACGTTTCGTGCCGCGGCCGCCGAGCAGCTCACCATGTGGGCGGAACGCAGCGACGTGCCGATCGTCCGGGGCGGGGAGGGGGCCGATCCGTCGTCGGTCGTGTTCGATGCGGTCGAGTCGGCAAATGCCCGAAAGGTGGATTTGGTGCTGGCCGACACTGCGGGCCGGTTGCAGAACAAGACGAACCTGATGGAGGAGTTGTCGAAGGTTCGCCGGGTGGCGGAGAAAGGCGCGGGTTCGGTTACCGAAACGTTGCTGGTGCTTGATGCCACAACCGGTCAGAACGGGTTGAGTCAGGCCAAAGTATTTGCCGAAGCAGTCGATGTGACCGGTGTGGTGCTGACCAAGCTGGATGGTTCGGCCAAAGGTGGGATCGTGGTCGCGATTCATTGTGAGCTTGGGGTGCCGGTCAAGCTGGTTGGACTCGGTGAAGGGATCAATGATCTTGTCGAGTTCGACCCGACCGCCTTTGTTGACGCCTTGATGGGTTAGGTCGCCTCTGGTTAGCCAACCAGTGAACGATGGCCGCAGGCCACCACGGCTTCATCGACGAGGCGGAGAGCCGTTTGTACTCGGGGTTGGTCGGTGTTGCCTGCGGCGTCAACGATGGCTGCTTCAAGATCACCGTCAAGGCGTTGACTGGCCTGCATGGTGAGCAAGATGAGGTCGTAGAGCCTGGCGACTTCGGTGCGGAGCTCGACCGGCGCGGTGGAGCGGGCCCGATCGAGTTCGGTTCGTAGGTTGGCAACGTCGTCGATCGAGTCACCTTCGGCCGAGCCGTCGAGCACGCTTCGCCAAGTGCTGATGGCGTTCGCCGACTGGCACCAGGCCACGCCATCAAACGGTGGAGTAGCGACTGCACTACCGGTTTGGTCACCGCGAACCGCGAGTGCGGCTACCAGAAAGACCACTACAGCACCCAGAATGGTTAGCCATTGCCTTAGCGAGAAGTCCACTTGTTCACACTAACCAGCTGCTTTCCCGACGCGCACCTGGTGAAAGCGAGCCGGGCCGGGCAGCCACAGCAGCGCCCGCTAGATTGGCATTCACATGTTTGAGAACTTGACTGATCGCTTTGACGGAATCTTTGGCCGCCTCCGGGGCCGGGGACGGCTCAACGAGGACGACGTAGATGAGGCGCTGAGAGAGATTCGTCTGGCGCTGCTCGAAGCCGACGTCAACCTCGATGTCGTGAAGAACCTGGTTGGACGGATTCGCGAGCGGGCCGTAGGCGCCGACCTTTCCAAAGCACTCAACCCGGCCCAGCAGGTCGTCAAGATTGTCCTTGAAGAACTCACCGCCAGCCTTGGTGGGCAGGCCATGTCGCTGACCTATGCGTCGAAACCGCCCACTGTGGTGCTGATGGCTGGCCTGCAAGGTGCCGGCAAAACCACCAACAGCGCCAAACTGGCGAGCTGGTTCAAGCGGCAGGGGAGGAGCCCGCTGTTGGTCGGAGCGGACCTTCAGCGACCCGCCGCGGTGGAGCAGCTGCGCACACTCGGTTCGCAAATCAGTGTCCCGGTCTTTTCTGAACCGTCCGATCCGGTGGAAGTGGCTCGTCGCAGCATCGAGGAAGCGTCACGCACCGGGCGCGACGTCGTGATCGTCGACACCGCTGGCCGTCTGGCCATAGACGACGAATTGATGGCTGAAGTCGGGCGCATCTCAGGCGCGGTCAACCCGCACTACACGTTCCTGGTGATCGACGCCATGACCGGTCAGGACGCGGTGAACACCGCTGCTGCGTTCAACGAGACGCTGGAGTTAGACGGGGTCATCCTCACCAAACTCGACGGTGACGCACGCGGTGGTGCCGCACTTTCGGTCAAGGAAGTGGTGGGCAAACCCATCGCCTTTGCGTCGATCGGCGAAAAGCTTGACGAGTTTGAGACCTTTCACCCCGATCGGTTAGCGAGCCGGATCCTCGGGATGGGCGACGTGGAAACGCTCATCGAAAAAGCCGAGCAGGTGTTCGAAAAGGAACAAGCCGAACAGGCCGCCAGCCGACTTCTTGACGGCACCTTCACCCTCGAAGATTTCCTAGAGCAGATGCAGCAGGTCAAGAAGATGGGGCCGCTCGGCAACCTGGTCGGGATGATGCCAGGAATCCCTAAAGAAGCCCGCGGCATGGAGATCGATGAGCGCCGGTTGGCTCGGGTCGAAGGGATGATCCGCTCGATGACTCCCACCGAACGGGCCCAGCCGGAACTCATCGACAGTAGCCGCCGCCAACGAATCGCCGCCGGGTCAGGAATGCAGCCCAGCGATGTCAAAAGCCTGCTCGACCAGTTTGGTCAGATGCGAAAGATGATGAAGCAATTCGCTGGTTTCGGGACCAAGAAGCAGTCGCCGAAGAACCGCCGAGGGAATAATCCGAAGCGAGGGAAGAAGGGCGGCAACCGCACCGGCGGGGGTCGGACAACCCCGAAAGGCCCAGCCGAGGTGCCCAAGACGCCGCTGAGCCTCCCCGGCTTAGACGCCGATGGGCTCTCGGATTTCGGTCTTCGCTAAGCGTTTTGGGGTCGAATTCACCGGCAAGGTTGGAATTGGACCCCTTCATTGGATTGACTTAGGCGGTTACCGTCGCCCCGAGAGTCCGGGACGCTGCTTCGAACGAGGAAAGAAACCACATGGCCGTCAAGCTCCGTCTGATGCGGATGGGCAAGAAAAAGCAGCCCACCTACCGTGTTGTTGCCGCTGATGCGCGTTCGCCGCGCAACGGCCGCTTCATTGAGGTCATCGGTACCTACGAACCCCGTCAGGATCCTTCGGTCATCGTGATCGACAACGAGCGCGCTGTGCACTGGCTACAAAACGGTGCCCAGCCCACCGATCGGGTTGCCAAGCTGCTGAAGATCTCTGGCGCCTGGACCGAGCACACCGGTGAAACCGTTGATTCATCGGTTCCGGATCGTGGCCCTCGTAAGAGCCGCAAGCAGGTGGAGAAAGAAGCCGAAGCCGCCGCTGCGGCCGAAGCTGAAGCCGAAGAGGCCGCAGCCGCCGACGAAGCTGTTGACGAGGCCCCCGAAGCGGTAGCCGACGACGCGGACGCGGACGCTCCAGCCGACGAGGCAACCGAAGAGGCAGGCGACGAGTGAGCCTCGACGCCGCACAGTCCGTTTGCGAATACTTGGTAAAGCAGATCGTGGACAACCCCGACGAGGTCTCGGTGGTTAGCAGCGACACCGAGAACGGCATTCGTCTTGATGTGACGGTTGGCGATGGCGATATGGGTCGAGTCATTGGAAAGCGGGGCCGGGTGGCCGGCGCGATCCGCACCGTGGTCCGGGCTGCGGGCATCGACGACACCATCACCTCCATCGAGGTCGAGTTCGTCGACTGAACGATGACGGCGGCCGTTCCCCATGCTTGAGGTCGGCCGCATCACTCGCCCCCACGGTCTTACCGGTGAGCTGGCGGTCGTCATGATTTCCAACCGACAAGAACGACTCGCGCCAGGCGCGTCTCTTGCGACCGAGCGCGGCCCGCTAGTCGTGGTTTCTTCCCGTCCCCACAAACAGGCGTGGCTGGTGCGGTTTGAAGGAATCAACGATCGCGATCAGGCTGACTCGTGGCGCAACACGGTGCTGTTGGGCGAACCGATCGAAGACCCCGACGAACTCTGGGTTCACGAACTCATCGGCTGTCGAGTCATTGACCAGTTCGGGACGGTTCAAGGCCAGGTGATCCGCGTCCTCGACAACCCGGCATCAGACCTTCTCGAACTTGATTCGGGGGCGCTGGTGCCGGTTCGCTTCGTCGTGTCGTTCGTGGCTGGCGAGGAAATCACGGTCGACACGCCTGAAGGTTTGTTTGACGAAGCTGCTGCGGTTTCCGAACGGGACGAAACGTGACCGTGCGCATTGACGTGTTCTCGATCTTCCCAGAGATGGTTGATGGGTTCGCCGACCAGTCGGTGATCGGACGGGGTCGCCGTAGCGGCCATCTCGACATCCGGGTCCATGATCTTCGTCGAGGAGCCACCGACGTTCACAAGACCGTCGACGACGCACCCTTTGGTGGTGGCGCGGGAATGGTGATGATGCCCGAACCGCTGTTTGAGGTCGTGGAACAGGTCGAGCCACCCCGTCCGCTGTTTTATCTCTCGCCCGCAGGTCGGGTGTTTGATCAGGCCTTGGCTGCGGATCTGGCGCAACTCGAGGGTTTCTCCTTGCTGTGCGGCCGCTACGAGGGGGTCGACGAACGGGTTCGTGAACATCTCTGCGATGGTGAGATCTCGGTGGGTGATGTTGTGCTGGCCGGTGGTGAAGTTGCGGCGGCGTTGATCATTGAGGCGGTCGGCCGCCTGGTGCCCGGAGTGCTGGGCAATGCCGAATCGACCGGCGATGAGTCGTTCGCCACCGGGCTACTGGAGTATCCGCATTACACCAGGCCTGCGGAGTTCCGTGGCTGGGCGGTTCCTGAAGTGCTTCGGTCAGGCGATCACGGGCGGGTGATGCGTTGGCGGCTCGCGAAGTCGATCGAACGAACTGTCCGCGAACGACCGGATCTGCTGGACCTTCGGGGTGGCTTGACCGCAGAGGAACAAGCAGTTGTTGACGAGTTTGAGATTGACCTTGGTCGTTGGGGTGGCGAAGGAGACCAGTCCCTCTAGGCTTGGCTCTCGGTCCGGTACGCCGTTGGCGTCCGGTCGCTTCTCATTGGAACGAACACAGACTCGTACGGAGCGCAGCGATGCAGCCCACTGATCTCATTGACAATCTCAACCTTCGGGACGACATCCCTGACTTCGCGCCGGGCGACTCGCTCAAGGTGCACGTTCGGGTGGTTGAAGGCAACCGTGAACGGACCCAGCTCTTTGAGGGCGTGGTTATCCGTCGTCAGGGTTCCGGTGTGCGTGAGACCTACACGGTCCGCAAGCTCAGCTTCGGCGTGGGGGTCGAGCGGACCTTCCCGCTGCACTCGCCGGTTGTTGAAAAGATCGAGGTTGGTAGCCGAGGCGATGTCCGTCGGGCCAAGCTCTACTACCTGCGTGATCGCATTGGTAAGGCCGCCAAGGTCAAGGAAAAGCGCTTCAAGTAACCCTGGGGGCCGAGGGCGACCTGAGTCGTCCTGTCACACGGCTTCGTTACCTTCGCAGCATGGACAAGTCCAGGGTTGCGTTGGGTCGTTGGGGAGAGCGTCGAGTGGCACGCCACTATCAGGACGCTGGATATGAGCTGCTATCTCACCATTGGCAGATCAAGGGTGGAGAACTTGATCTTGTCCTCGGTCGAGGCAACGAGATCGTTTTCTGCGAAGTAAAAACTCGTTCCTCGCAACGTTTTGGTTCCGGGTGGGAAGCGGTCGGCTACCGCCAGCAGGGAACGCTGCGGCGTACGGCGATGGCTTGGCTCGCCTCGCACGGCCGTCGCGGTTCGTTACGGTTCGATGTTGCCGTGGTCTCCCAGAATGGCATCGAGGTATGCGAGGGGGCGTTTTAGCGAGGTGCCTGTCGAGTTTTTCGACCGTCCCAGCATCCACGGTGCCAGTGCCGTCGAAGGTCAACGGCATCAACGGGAACCACCACGTAATGTCCGGTGCCGGGAGCAATGTCGCGGTTGCAGTTCGGGCACAGGTAGGTCTTGGTGGCCTGGTACGGCTGCAAGAAACGAACCTCTACGTCACCGAGCTTGGCGGGATCGAGCATTAGGCGCTCCCCAGAAACACCCAAACCAGCAGCGCAAGTGCCGCGATGCAACCGGCAGCGACGTAGACATAGTCGAACGGACGGCGGCGATGCGGTCGGGTAGGATCCATTCCCATCGGCCCAGTATTGCGGCCGAGCGTTGTTGAACCACATCGGGAGGGCCGGTGAAACGATTCGTGAGAGTTCTGGCGGTGGGGGCACTCGCGTTGAGCTTGATGTTGGCGGCGGGTTGCGGTGGCGAACCACCCGAGGTGCCGATGGGGGCATCCGGTGACGTGGATCAGGTGCTGGTGTTGGGACGCAGCGTCTACGCCCGCCGGTGCGCGGGCTGTCACGGAACATCCGGTGGTGGTGGTTCTGGGCCGAAACTCAACGAGGGTGCAGTGCTGGAGGCCTACCCGGATAGCGCCGACCAGCGGGCGGTGATCGTCAACGGCCGCAAGGGGATGCCAGCCTTTGACGGTCGACTGTCCGACGAGGAGATCGACGCGGTGGTTCGTTACCTGCGAGAGGTGTTGTCATAGTTCCCGCCTAGGGTCAACGGGTGCTCGTCGTCGGCCAATGACGACCTCCAAACGTCATCTTTTGTTGGAGGGCTCATGCTGGCCACCATTTCGTCGTCAACGCTTTCAGGAGTTGACGGACGTTCCGTACGAGTCGAAGTCCACGTCACCGACGGGTTACCTGGGTTTACGATTGTCGGTCTCCCCGACACCTCATGTCGAGAGGCCCGTGATCGAGTTCGAGCGGCGTTGGTGTCGTCGGGAGCATCGTGGCCACTCAAACGGATCACCGTCAATTTGGCGCCGGGCGGAGTACTCAAGACCGGCTCCGGGCTAGACCTTCCCATCGCGCTCGGGGTGCTGGTCGCCTCCGGGCAGCTTCCCGCCGAAGGTCCCTGCTTAGGAGCTTTTGGCGAACTTGGTCTCGACGGTTCGGTACGTCCGGTCCCCGGGGCGTTGTCGCTCGCCGATGCGCTGCACGCTGAGTTGGTGTTGGTGCCGGCCGTTGACGCGCCGGTTGCGCAGCTGGTCGCCGGCGATCGGGTGCGGGCGGTGGAATGCCTTTCTGATGCAGCCAACGCGCTGGTCAACGGTGAACCCTGGCCCAGCGTCGACGCCCACTGCGTTGCTGCTCCACCTCCGGAACTCGAACCCGACCTTGCCGATGTGAGAGGTCAGCAGGCGGCTCGGGTTGCGCTCGAGTTTGCTGCCGCCGGTGGCCACCACATGCTGCTGGTCGGGCCACCCGGTTCAGGAAAGACCATGTTGGCGCGCCGTTTGGTCGGGTTGCTTCCCCCTTTGCGAGCCGAGGAGGCGTTGGAGGTGACACGGGTGCACAGCGCGGCGGGGCTCCCGCTGCCGCCCGGAGGGTTACTGGACCGGCCTCCGTTTCGGTCACCGCATCACTCAGCGTCGATGGCTTCGCTGGTTGGCGGAGGTTCCGGGCACGCCCGTCCCGGTGAGATCAGTCGAGCGACCTGCGGGGTGCTCTTCCTCGACGAACTTGGTGAGTTCGCACCCTCGGTGCTTGACGCTTTGCGGCAACCGCTGGAGGAAGGTGTGGTGCGGGTCGCACGTTCGGGCGGTACGACGGTGCAACCGGCCCATGTGTTGCTGGTTGCCGCCATGAACCCGTGCCCCTGCGGGATGGGTGGCCGCACCGGTTGTCGCTGCCCACCAGCGGCTCGTGCCCGCTACGCCCGTCGGGTTTCAGGTCCGCTGCTCGACCGGCTTGATGTGATGGTTCACGTCGATCGGCCGCTCGCCAGCGACTTGCTGGGACAAGCAGGGGAGTCCTCGGCGGTTGTCGCAGCGCGGGTGGCTGAGGTACGCGAGCTGGCCCGAGGGCGCGGAGTTCGATGTAACGCCGAACTCGAAGGTGAAGCCCTCGACCGCTACGCACCGTTGAGCACGCAAGCTCAGCAGATCCTTGAAACCGCGTTGACCTCCGGGCGGTTGTCGGGTCGGGGGCTGCGGCGGGTCCGATGCGTTGCCCGCACGATCCGCGACCTTGACGACGGCGGAAGAGAGCTGCGACCCGACGATGTTCGTTGCGCGTTGAGCCTGCGAGCCCGGCCACCGTTGGAGGTCAGCGATGGTTGAGATCACCAATCCTTCGGTGGCGGTTTGTGTACTGGCCGGGCTGGAAGGAATGGGGCCTCGACGCCTCCATCGAGTTCTACAGGCCTACGACCCGGCGACGGCATTAGCTGCAATACGTGACGGGACAATTCCTTCTTTCGTCGCCGCTTCAGAACTGTCGAACATTTGGGCGGGCGAACTTTGCGAGGTTGACGAGTTAGCGGTGGCCCGCCAGCTTCGTGACAACAAGATCGTGGTGACCTATGTCGGACATCGGGATCACCCGGCGCTGCTCAGCGAAGACATTGACCCAGCACCAGTGCTGTTTCGACGGGGCAAAGCGTTGGGGTTTGAGGGTCCGAAGGTGGCGATCATCGGCACTCGCCGCAGCAGCGGTTTGGGTCGCGAAGTGGCACGCGAGTTGGGGTTTGGTCTTGCCCAAGCCGGAGTGTCGGTGGTGTCTGGATTGGCGTTGGGGGTTGACGGAGCCGCGCATCAGGGTGCGCTCGCAGCGCAGGCCGCTCCGCCAGTGGCGGTGGTCGGTGGAGGCCCGGACGTGGTGTATCCCAAACGCCACGCCGATCTCTGGCAGGACATGGTTGCGTCGGGCACCGTGGCTAGCGAAGCACCACCCGGCGCGGCTCCAGTGGCCTGGCGGTTCCCGGCCCGTAACCGTCTCATCGCCGCGTTCTCTGATCTGGTGGTCGTCGTGGAATCTCGTGCCGCGGGCGGATCCATGCTTACCATCAACGAGGCAATTCGGCGCGGGCGTGACGTGATGGCCGTCCCTGGATCGGTGCGTAACCCGGCCGCGGTCGGCACGAACCAACTGATCGCCGAGGGGTGTGCACCGGTGATGTCGGTAGAAGACGTGCTGGTGGCGTTGGGACTCACCGAAGCGCAACGCTCAGGTCGTCGGTCGGCTGTGGCGAGTCCCGCACCAACGGTGCCTTCGCATCTGGTGGTTGTTCTCGACGCCATCGACGACGGTCCGACTTCCATCGAACGCGTCGTCGACCGTTCGGGCGAATCGGTGGTTTCCGTATTGTCTCGAATCGATGAACTAGTTGCCCTCGATCTCGTCGTGCACGATGGCATCCGGGTTCGTCGGGCCTAGCGGCTGGCGGCCAGCGGCTAGGGTCAAGGTTGTGGACGCATGGGATCTTCCCGTTTGGCTCGACTCGCTCACCCGGATCGCGGACTCCACCCGAGCGGTGTACGAGCGGGACATGCAGTCAGCGCTGACGTGGTTTGATGAGCAGCGGCTCACAGCACCAACCGACGTTCACCGGCGAGACCTCCGGCTGTATCTCGCCCATCTCAGCCAGCAGGATTACGCACGGCGGACGATCGCCCGGAAAGCTTCGGTGCTTCGGCGATACTTCGACTGGGCGAGACGGACCGGCCGGGTCGACACCGACCCGAGCGCTTCGTTGAGCGCGCCAAAAGGCACCGCCACGCTTCCCCGGATCCTTTCGGCAGCCGAGATCGACGGTTTGTTGGCAGGTTCGGCTCGTTCGAACGAACCGGCAGAAATCGACCTTCGCGACCGAGCGGTCATCGAACTGCTCTACGGAAGCGGGCTTCGAGTGAGCGAACTTTGCGGTCTCAACGTGCACGACACGGGATCCACTGGGGTGCTGCGGGTCTGGGGCAAAGGCGCGAAACAACGGCAGATTCCCGTTTCGGAAGCGGCGCAGGCTGCGGTGGCCAACTGGCTGTCAGCGGGACGACCGGCCTTGTGTGCTTCCGAAACGTCCGACGAACCGCTGTTCCTCAACCGGGCCGGGCGACGGTTAACCCCCCGAGATGTGCGGCGACT
>JAFMKU010000026.1:5137-30929 GCA_017852795.1 Candidatus Neomicrothrix sp. | reverse complement strand
TTCCGCTGAAACCGGCGGTGGTCGTTGACGATTCGGGTGAGACGATCGGATCGGTGTCGGCGGTGGAGTTAGTGACGATCGGCCAGCGGAAAGGTCTAGGTCTGGCCGGCGGCACCGATCCCCGTTACGTGATTGACGTGGACGGCTCCTCCGGCGAGCGACGGGTGGTGGTGGGGCGCAAAGCCGATCTGGTGGCTGCGACGACACCGCTCGAGTCTTGGCGGTGGGTGGGTGAGGACCTGGGTCCGACGGCCTTAGCGTTCCAGTGTTCCGCCCACGGTGACACCGCACGAGGCCACGTGACGTCTAGTCCGGCCGGACTACAGGTGGCTTGGGATCAACCCCATCGGCGGATCGCGGTTGGGCAGAGCGTGGTCGCCTACAACGAACAGGATCTGGTGGTCGGTGGCGGCATCGCCGGCCGGACGCCGAGTTAACCGACGGGGATGCCTCGTTGGACCGCGGCGGTCAGCACCGCGGCGGGTCGGGTTGGCGCCACGAGCAGTGCATTGACGGTACGTGACTCGGTAGCGGTGCGTCCGGTGACGAACGGCAGTTGGAGCGGTTCGTGGAGTCGTAACTCAAGGGCCATACCCAGCGCGGCGTTGGTGATGTCGGTGGCGTCTGAACCGACCCGGGCGGGAGCGATCCCGACGATTTCCCGGTGGACGAACAGCACCGGTTCCCGCAGGGTGGTGAGGTCATGGACCACCAACCCGTTCGGGACAAAAACCAGAAATCGGTTGCCGAGACGGTGCAGCGCATTGAGCGGAACCGCGGCGATCGGGAACCCAACGGCGGTAGCGATCCCGCCGGCTACCCAACGCTGATCGGCCAGCAGCAGCGGGCCGATCGTTACGGCGACAACCACGAGCAGCGTGGCGGGCACCACCAGCAGCAACAGCACCGGCCCCGGAGGACGAAGCGCGAAACGCTGTTCGGTGCCGTAGCTGACCCCGTCAAGGAAACGGTCTGCGATCCCCGGCAGGTTTACCGAGACCACCGCTGCGACCATGGCGATCACGGCGACGGTTACCGTAGCGGCGGGGGTGTCACCCGAACGACGAATCACATCTGATGCCGCCCACACGGTGCCGACCAACCCTCCGGCGATCCCAACCCGGCTGATGGTCAGCGTCACCGGTCGGGCAACGACCAGTGCCAAAAGAATCAAGGCCCAAAGCCCCCAGGCGGCGACCGAAACCGTCTGGCGAAAGCCGGTGTTTGCCGAGTCGAGCGCGGTTTGGATCAGCTCACCGGCCGCAAACGGTTGGAGAGCCCAGATCACGAGGGTGGCGAGAATGAGGCGGTTGGATCCGATGAGTCGCGGCACAGTCACCGGGTCAAACTATCCTCGCCGTCAATGGCCGCCTCCGTCGATCCTGTTGCTCGCATCGCTGCGCTGCGTTCCGAACTCGAACGCCACGCCCGCGCCTACTACGAACTCGACCGCCCCGAGGTGCCCGACGCCGACTACGACCGGCTGCTGCGAGAGCTGCTTGACCTTGAGGCGGCGCATCCGGAGCTGGTCACCCCGGACTCTCCAACCCAGCAGGTTGGCGGCGCACCGGACACCGCCTTTGCCCCGGTGGTGCACACCGTTGCCATGATGTCGCTACACAACGCCTTCGACCTCGAAGAGCTTCGGGCCTGGCATCAGCGGGTTGAGCGGCGGCTCGACGGGCCCACCCTCGACCGGTTTGCGGTTGAACTCAAACTCGATGGTTTAGCGATCTCGTTGCGTTACGAAAACGGCCAGCTGGTACAGGGTGCGACCCGGGGTGATGGACGGGTCGGCGAGGACGTCACCCACAACGTTCGGACGGTGGCCGATATCCCCGAAACGCTCACCGGCGACTATCCACCGGTTCTGGAAGTGCGGGGCGAGGTGTACATGAAGCTCTCGGCGTTCGCCCGGCTCAACCAGCGCCAAACCGACGCGGCCAAGGTCGACGGCAAAGCGGCGAAACTGTACGTCAACCCCCGCAACACCGCGGCAGGCTCACTGCGACAAGTTGACGCTTCGATCACCGCCAGCCGTGAACTGTCGTTCTATTGCTACCAACTCGGCTATGTCGAAGGCGGCCCGGAGTTGACATCGCATACCGAAACGCTGGCCTGGCTCGGCACGTTGGGACTACCCGTCAACGACTTGACCGTGCAGCTTTCCAGCCTCGATGAGGTCGAACAGCGCATCGCCGCCGCGGAAGCGATGCGTCACGAACTCGATTACGAATTTGACGGGGTAGTGGTCAAGGTCGACCGGTTGACGCTCCAAGACGAACTCGGTGCCGACGCGAAAGCACCTCGTTGGGCGATCGCCTACAAACTTCCCCCGGAGGAGCGAGCCACCCGGCTGCTCGACATCGAAGTATCGATCGGCCCGTCGGGGCGGGCCACACCGTTCGCGGTGCTCGATCCGGTGTTTGTGGGTGGGGTCACGGTTGCCACGGCCACGCTGCACAACCAAGACCAGGTGGCGGCCAAAGATGTGCGACCGGGCGACATGGTGATCGTTCGACGGGCCGGTGACGTGATCCCCGAGGTTGTAGGTCCGGTGCTTTCCGAACGCGACCCGAACAGCACCCCGTGGACGTTCCCGAGTGATTGTCCCGTGTGTGGCGAGTCGTTGGTGCGCAACGAAGCCGAAGCGGCGACCCACTGTGTCAACCATCGTTGTTCCCGCCAGATCCGTGGCCGGATCGAACACTTCGCGAGTCGGGCCGCCATGGACATCGAGTATCTCGGCGAAAAGAATGTGGATCGCTTTGTCAGCTTGGGTCTGCTCGACGATGTCGCCGACCTGTATTCGCTGGACTTTGCCAAAGTGCTGGCGCTCGAAGGTTTTCAAGAAAAGTCGGTTGACAACCTCCGCAACGCCATCGAAGGTTCCAAAACGCGGCCGTTGGGGAACTTGCTGTTCGCCCTGCGGATCCCCGAAATCGGTCAGGTGAACGGTCAGACGTTGGCGGCCGCGTTCGGTTCGATGGACGCCATCATGGAAGCGTCGGTAGAACAACTCTCGGCGGTTGACGGGTTCGGAACGGTGATCGCCGAGGCGGTCCACGGCTGGTTTGCTAGCGACGCCGCGCGCGACATGATCGCCCGCCTGGCCGCGGCCGGGCTCACCATGCAAGCCGCATTGCCGGTGCGTTCCGGTGAGCAGACGCTGGAAGGTCGGACGGTGGTGGTGAGCGGGACGTTGCAGAACTTCAGTCGCGATGGCGCCAAACAGGCGATCGTGGAACGCGGCGGTTCCTCACCAGGCAGCGTGTCAGGCAAGACGTTTGCGCTGGTGGTCGGAGCCGACCCGGGGGCGTCAAAGGTGACGAAGGCGGAAGCAGCGGGAGTACCGATCCTCGACGAGGACGGTTTTCACAAGCTGCTCGAAACCGGGCGTCTGCCGGAAGCAGGCGGATCAGCCGACTGAGGTTCAGCTACCGGTGAACGACCAATCGATCTCACCGGTGTTCTGCGGTTGAGCAATTTCTTGGTAGACGGCCACCACACAGTTGGCATCAGCGGCGAGCGCTTCGATCGGCTGACCCTGCCCGGGGGTGAAAAGGTACTGCTGGAGTCCTTCGACGTAGCGGGTCGCAGCGGTCACATCGACCGGGAAGCGACAGGCTGCGTCGGGCGAGATCGTCAAGCTCACCAGCTGATACCCGGCGGCCAGATCGATCCCGACCACCTGTTGTTGGAGGACCTCGTCCCCACGGTTCGGGATGAGCCGGTCGATGGCCGGATTGTCGGACACGGACCGGTCGTTGTTGCCGCTGTTACCGATCAGCCCGGCGATCACGAACAGTCCGATACCGCCAGCGAACAGGCAGGTGAGAAACAGTTTCTGGCGTCGTTGCACGCCAAGATGTTGCCAGATCACCGACACAAACGAGGTGCTGGCCGCACAAAACACGGTTGTGTGCCCGCCGGAATGCCTCTGGCCAGTCATTGCCAGTACCTTGGAGGCAATGACAGTGAACCCGCAGGACGCTTGGGCGGGTCGAGTGCTCAGCGGACGCTACCGGCTCCTGCACCCGATCGGTGTGGGTGGTTCGGCTCGGGTCTATCTCGCTGAGGACTTGACCCTCGGGCGACGAGTCGCGGTCAAAGTGCTGCACCCCGGGTTGGCGAACGATCAACGGTTCGTGGAACGGTTCCGCAGCGAAGCGCAGGTAGTGGCGTCGCTGAACTGCCCTCAGGTCCTTGAGGTCTACGACTGGGGACTCGACGAAGAAGCGTTCCTTGTGCTCGAGTACCTCGGAGGAGGTTCGCTTCGTAGCCTGCTGGATCGCGGTGACCGGCTGAGCCCCAGTCAGGCGTTGCTGGTGGGGATTGAAGCCGCTCGCGGGTTGGCGTTCGCTCACGAACGAGACCTCGTGCACCGTGACATCAAACCCGACAACTTGCTGTTCGGAAGCGACGCCCGGCTGCGGATCGCGGATTTTGGGTTGGCCCGTGCAGTCGCCGAAGCCGGATGGACCGACGTCGACGGTTCGCTGGTCGGTACGGTTCGCTACGCCTCACCCGAACAGGCCCGAGGGGAACGGGTTGGCCCCGCCGGCGACGTGTATGCGCTGGCGCTGGTGCTCAACGAGGCGGTCACCGGCGAGGTGCCGTTTATGGGCGACACCGCGCTGGCCCGGTTGATGGCCCGCACCGAGACGCCCTTCGAGCCGGATACGGCGGTAGGGCCGATGGTAGACCTGCTGAGTCGTGCTGGATCGTTGAACCCCGATCAGCGGCCGAGCGCAGCGGAGTTCGTGGACGGGTTGCTTGGTTTGGCGGGCGGGATGGCTCGACCTGAACCGTTGCGTCTGGCCGGACCGGTGCTTCCCGACGCGGAGGCGTTGGCCCCCACCCACCACGGTGCCTCCTCCACCAACCCGGATGCGCCGGCTGAACCTAGAGACCCGAAATCTGACGAAGCCGAACCGTCGGATCCGCAGCGACCGAAACGACGCCGAACGTTTCTGCGTTCGTTGGTCGCGATGGCGGTGATCACCGCAGGGATACTCGGCTACTGGTACGTCACCACACCCGACCCGGTAGTGGTCCCTGATTTCGTCGGAGCATCTCGTCCGGAGGCGCTGGTGGCGTTAGACGAACTGGGTCTGGCCGCGGTGGTTGAAGACGTCCGGGAAGCAGGAAGCGAAGTTGACGTGGTGGTACGCACCGATCCACCTTCGGGCGAAGAACTCGCCGAAGGCGAAACCGTCACGCTGTATGTCTCGATTGGGCAACCACTCGTCGGGTTCCCTGACGTGGTTGGGCTCACCAGCGAAGAAGCCCGCCAAACCCTCGAAGGGTTAGGGCTCGTGGTTGGGGTTGCCCATGAAGATTTCAGCGAGGATGTCGAAGCGGGACGGGTCCTTAGCTTGATGGATCCCGCCGATGGCAGCGCCGTCGTGTTTGGTGGCGATGTCGAACAGGGAACGGTCTATGACCTGCGGGTTTCCGCCGGTCCAGAACCGCGGATCATCCCGGAAATCCCTGAAGATCGATCCGTGGCCCGAACCTGGCAGCTTCTCGAAGCGCTGGGTCTGGTGGTCGTTGAGGCCCGCGACTACTCCGATCGTTACCCCGAGCAGGTGGTGATCAGCACCGATCCGGCGGCGGGGGAGTCGGTGCCGCGGGGCGGCACGGTCACCCTCGTTGTTTCCGATGGTCCCGCTCCGAGGGCGGTACCCGACGTCATTGGCCTTGACGTTCGCGAAGCCACCAGACAGCTCAACGAGGCGGGTTTCATTGTTGATGGGGTGCAGGGTTCACCGCTGCTCCCGGTGATTGCTTCTGACCCGCAGCCCGGTGATGTGCTGCCCTACGGGTCGTACATCGTGCTGGCAACCAGCCTTCGCTAACGGTTACTCAACGACCGTGCGGTCCGAACCGGATCGGTTTACTGCTCGGTGATTTCGTCGATCCGGCTGATCACCTGATCGATGACGCTCGCCGGTGGCGCCGACCCGTCAGGGAGCGGAGCGCTACTGCCTGGGGCTAGCACCGAGGCCAGACCCAGAACTTTCGACGAGTCGCCGGTGAGCTTGATCTGTCCACCCATGAGGGCTGGCATGACCGCAGCAGGGTCGCGTTTGACGAACAGGTCACGAGCGAGTTCGTAGGGAACTTCAATCCCAAAGTCGGCTGCCTCTAAGTGACCTTGTTCAATCATCAAGGCCGGTCCGCTGGTGTCGATGTGGCCCAGGATTGGCCCGTCACCGAACGGCGGGTTAGTCACGGTCACGTTCGCGGCCAACACAAAATCGACGGGACCGTCATAGTCGGCGTACTCGGCGCGGATCTGGCGCATGGCCTCAATCCACTCGGGGCTTAGGAACGGATAGCGCATCGTCTACAGGGTAGGTCACCGAACTGATTTCAGTATCCTTGGCCGGGTGTCTGAACGAATCACCCGCGCCGAGGTAGCTCATGTGGCCCATCTGGCCCGACTGGCGTTGACCGAAGCGGAGATCGATGCGTTCACCGGGCAACTCGGTGACATTCTCGACCATGCCGCCGATATTGAGGCCCTCAATGTTGACGGCATCGAAGCGACCTCGCATCCGCTGCCTCGCACCAACGTGTTCCGGGAGGACACGCTGCGGCCGTCGCTTGACCGTGACGAAGTCCTCAGTCAGGCCCCAGCGGCCGAAGCCGGCCAGTTTCGGGTTCCGCCGGTGCTCGGAGAGTCTCAATGACCGCGTTGGAGTTAGCGGCCGAGGTTCGTTCCGGTCAACGACGTGCGGTTGATGTGCTCGAGGAGTACCTGACTCGGATCGACACCCACGAAGCGTCGATTCATGCTTTTAACGAAGTGACAACCGATCTGGCCCGTCAGCAGGCCCAGGCCGTTGACGATGACGTGCAGGCCGGACGCGACCCGGGGCCGTTGGCTGGGGTGCCTGTCGCGTTCAAAGACAACATGTGCACGAGAGGGATCCCAACCACCTGCTCGTCGCGCATCCTCGAAAACTGGCGGCCACCCTATGACGCAACGGTGGTGCAGAAAGTCCGGGCGGCTGGTGCGATCACGATTGGCAAAACCAACCTTGACGAGTTCGCGATGGGATCATCAACCGAGAACTCGGCGTTTGGCCCGACCCGCAATCCGCTGGATCTGAGTCGGGTTCCTGGTGGCTCCAGCGGCGGTTCAGCCGCGGCGGTAGCGGCCGGGTTCGCGGCGTTGGCGCTCGGCTCGGACACGGGTGGGTCGATCCGGCAACCGGCTGCGTTCTGCGGACTGGTCGGTATGAAACCGACCTACGGCGCGGTGTCCCGGTACGGCCTGGTGGCGTTTGGGTCGTCGTTGGATCAGATCGGTCCGTTCGCAGCGAACGTCGCTGACGCCGCCGCGCTATACGAAGTCATTGGTGGTCACGATCCGCTGGATTCGACATCCATCCCTGATCTGGCACCGACGGTTCTGGATTCAATTGACCGTGGGGTCGAAGGGCTTCGGATCGGCATCGTTCGCGAACTTTCGGGGGGTGCCGGCAGCGTGGAAGGCATCCGAAGCGACGTTGTTGATCGGGTTCAGGCCGCTGCCGTGGCGCTCGAAGCTGCGGGTGCAACCGTTGAGGAAGTGTCGGTCCCATCCACCACGCTCGGGTTGTCGGCCTACTACCTGGTGGCCCCCGCCGAAGCGTCCAGCAACCTGAGCCGTTACGACGGCGTTCGTTACGGGCTCCGAGTTGACGCAGCAACGACCGGCGAAATGAACGCTGCTACCCGGACCGAAGGGTTCGGAACCGAGGTGAAGCGACGGATCATGCTCGGCACCTATGCACTGTCGGCCGGCTACTACGACGCCTTCTACGGTAAATCGCTCAAAGTCCGCACGCTGATGTTGCAGGAATTCGCGGCGGTGTACCAGCGGTTCGATCTGCTGCTCACCCCTACGGCACCGACCACAGCATTCCCGTTAGGCGAACGAACCGCTGACCCCATGACCATGTACGTGAACGACGTCTGCACCATCCCTTCCAACCTGATTGGCCATCCCGCGATTTCGGTGCCGTTCGGGGTTGGGCATGACGGACTACCGGTTGGGGTGCAGGTTTTGGGGCCGGCGCTGTCCGAAGCGTTGATCTTCCGGGCCGCGGCGACGCTGGAAGCCGCAGCGGAGATGGACCGATGATCGGACACGAACCCTCGCTGCCTGACGACTGGGAACTGGTGGTCGGCCTTGAAGTGCACGTCGAGTTGGCGACCAAAACCAAACTGTTCTGCGGTTGTGCCAACCAGTTCAGTTCCGAACCCAACACCAACGTCTGCCCGACCTGTTTAGGACTTCCGGGTTCGTTGCCGGTCCTGAACGGCCAAGCAGTGGCGTTCGCCATGACCCTGGGTCGGGCGTTGGGCTGCGAGGTGCGTCCCTCGGTGATGGCCCGCAAAAACTACTTCTACCCTGACATGGCGAAAGACTTCCAAACCACCCAGTACGACCAGCCGACCAATGTCGACGGCGAACTTCGGCTGGCCGATGGTTCGGTGGTGGGGATCGAACGGGCTCACATCGAAGAAGACGCGGGCAAGACGTCCCACGTGGGTGGCGGCGGCCGAATCGGTGACGCCAACTATTCGCTGGTCGACTACAACCGGGCCGGGGTTCCGCTGGTTGAGATCGTTAGCCGCCCCGAAATTCGTAGCGTCGAACAGGCCCGGGCCTACGTTTCAGAACTGCGCAACATCCTGCTCGCAATCGGGGTCAGCGATGCTCGTATGGAAGAAGGTTCGCTGCGGGTCGACGCCAACGTATCGGTGCGGCCGACAGGGTCGCAGGAGTTGCGGACCCGTTGCGAGATCAAAAACATCAACTCGATCCGTTCGATGGGTCGAGCCATCGAATACGAAGCGAAACGTCACGTCGACCTGTACGCGTCAGGTGAGTCACCGCATCAAGAAACCCGGCACTGGGATGAGGACGGAGGCCGGACGACCCCCGGTCGTTCCAAAGAAGACGCTGAGGATTACCGCTACTTCCAAGAACCGGACCTGGTGCCGCTGGTTCCCACCGCCGAAGAAGTCGCGGCGATCGACGAGCAGCTTCCGATGCTGCCGGCGCAGCGGCGGCACCGTCTCACCCAACTGGCACCGAACAGCGCCGATGCCGCGACCATCGTGGTGGAACGAGGCCAGGACGATCTGGTAGTGGCCGCGGTCGCAGCCGGTGCCGATGCTGAGCGGCTCCTGACCCGGGTACAAAACGATCTCGCAGTCGACGACTGGACCAAGGTCGATGCCGAAGGGCTAGCGGCTCTGATCGGGATGGAAACGGCGGGCGAACTAACGGCCACCCAAACCAAACAGGTGCTGGCCGAACTCGTCAACCACGGAGGGGACCCCCGAACCATCGCTGAGGCGCTGGGTTTCGAAGCGATGTCAGATGATGCGTTGGCTGGGCTCGTCGACGGGCTGATCGCTGATCATCCCGACGAATGGAACCGATTTGTGGCCGGTGACGAAGGTGAACGCCGCAAGATGCAAGGGTTTTTCACCGGTCAGATTATGAAAGCCACGCAGGGTCAAGCCGATGGCCGCGCGGTGGCCGATCTGCTCAACGGGCGCGCCGGTTAGCGGGTCGCTCCCACCACCAGCCACTGATCACCGCGGTAGCGGTGCAGCAAGGTGACGCACCGGACCACCATCCAGGCGGCTAAAGCGCCCCACAACCAGCCGATCCCAAGCCCCTGATTGAGTACCAGCACCGCCCCACCGATCAGCACCGAACTCGCGGCGATCATCGCCACGGCGAGATAGCGAAGGTCGCCGGCCCCGATGAGGATTCCGTCAAGGGAGAACACCACTCCGTTGATCGGTTGCCAGAGCGCCACGTGCAACAGTAGGAACCCGGAAAGCGCGATCACCGCCGGATCATCGGAAAACAGCCCAGGCAGGACCGGCGAGCTGACCAGCACCATCAGGCCCAGCAGGATGCCGCCCCACCAGCCCCAGCGGATCATGCGGTCACCAAGTCGCCGAGCTTCGGCAATGTCGCCCGCCCCGAGCGAACGGGCCACCATCGACTGGGCCGCGATGGCGACGGCATCGAGGGCGAAGGCCAGAATGCTCCAAATTTGGAAAGCGATTTCGTGGGCAGCAAGATCGTCGGTGCCGATACGGGCCGCGACCGCAATGGTGACGGTCAACCCGCCACGCAACGCCGTGGTCCGCAGCAACAGATCGACTCCAGCCCCGGCCAGACGGCCAATGATCCGCCAGTCGGGAAGCAATCCGACGTCGTGGTCGGAAACCGCACGGGCGATCCACACGCAGAATGCTCCGGCGCTCAACCATTGGGCGATCACCGTTGACAGCGCTGAAGCGCCTATCCCAAACCCCATGCCGTTAATGAGCAGCAACTCGATCACCAGGTTGATCACCGCGGTTGCCACCGCCACGTACAACGGCCTTCGGGTGTCTTGTAGTCCTCGTAGATAGCCAACTCCGGCCAACGACATCAACATGGCAGGAACGCCGAGCAGCGAGATACGCAGGTAGATCTCGGCGTTGCTGGCCACCTCGCCTTGCCCGCCGAGCAGTTCGATCAGCGGTCGGCGAAACACGAACGCCACCGTGCTGATGACCAGACCCAGCAGAAAAGCCAACCAGACGCTCTGCACCGCCTGGTGGGCGGCCTGGCGGTGTTGGCCGGCCCCGAGAAGTCGGGCCACCGCTGAGGTGGTGCCGTAGGCCAGAAAGATAAACACCGCGAAAGCGATCAGCAGAAGCGAAGAGGCCAGCGCCAAACCACCGAGTTGTGGTGTGCCCAGATGCCCGACCACCGCGGTGTCGGCCAGGATGTACAGCGGTTCCGCGATCAACGCTCCGAAGGCGGGAAGCGCGAGGGCCACAATCTGCCGGTCGGTTTCGCCCCATCCGAGTCGACTTTTGAGGCTGAGCATCGGCTCAGGCTAGGTCACTGGTCGTGACTTGCCGGTGACGCTTCGAACGGCCATACTGTCACCCGTGAGCAACGCCCTGAATGCCCGACTTCTTGTAGTAGGTGTCCTTTAGCGCACGCTCGCGTCCTTGACCGAAATGTGCGCACGACCTCCCACCGGGAGGTCGTTTGCTTTTTCGGCCGGTAGTTTTGTCCAGTCGCTTCGGCGTTTTTTTCATCGGGATAGGTAAGTCATGAGTAGCAATCCGACAAACGGAGGCGAGGCCCTCGTCAGATCCCTGGAAATGCAGGGTGTGGACGTGATGTTTGGCCTGCCCGGCGGTGCGATCTTGCCGGTGTACGACTCGATCATCGAGTCGTCGATTCGCCACGTTCTGGTGCGCCACGAGCAAGGCGCCGGCCACATGGCCGAAGGGTACGCCCACGCCACTGGCCGTCCCGGCGTTGCGATGGTCACCAGCGGGCCTGCCGCAACCAACATCGTGACCCCGCTCTGCGACGCCTACCTCGATTCGGTCCCGATGGTCTGCATCACCGGTCAGGTTCCGCTCGCGGCGATCGGTACCGACGCGTTTCAAGAATGTGACACCACCGGGATCACGATGGCGGTCACCAAACACAACTTCCTTGTCACCGATGCCCAGGACATTCCTCGGATCATCCACGAGGCGTTCCATATCGCCACCACCGGCCGGCCCGGCCCGGTGCTGGTCGACATCCCCAAAGACATCGTCGACCCGGCCAACCCGCGTTCGAAAATGAGCTGGTACGAGCCAACCGACGCCGACATGGAACTTCCGGGGTACGCCCCGTTGACCGCTGGTGATCCGGCGCTGATCGGTGAAGCAGCCAAGCTGATTGCTTCGGCGGAGCGGCCCGTGCTCTACGTCGGGGGCGGGGTGCTCAAAGCTCGGGCTGCGGAGGCGCTGCTTGAACTAGCCGAACTCTTACAGATTCCGGTGGTCACCACGCTCATGGCTCGGGGGGCGTTCCCTGACCGGCACGAACTCTGTCTCGGCATGCCCGGCATGCACGGCAACTACACGGCGGTTACCGCCATGCAGCAGGCCGATCTGCTGGTTTCGCTCGGTGCCCGCTTCGACGATCGGGTGACCGGCAAACTCGACGGGTTTGCCCCGGACGCCAAAATCATCCATGTCGACATCGACCCGGCCGAGCTTGGCAAGGTCCGTCAATACAACGTCGGTATTCAAGGCGACTGCCGACTGGTTATCGAGGAACTCATCACCGCGACCCGCGCCTTGGGTGCAGACGCGCAGGCCGAGCGGACCCAGTGGCGGTCGATGGTGAGCGGCTGGCAGGAGAAGTTCCCGCTGGTGTATCAAGACTCGGCCCCAGGCGATCGTCTGAAACCGCAGTTCGTTATCGAACAGCTTCGGGACAACAACCCGGCCGACACCATTTTGGCCTCCGGGGTAGGGCAGCATCAGATGTACGCCAGCCAGTACTGGAAGTTCGATCACCCCTACACCTGGATCAACTCGGGCGGTTTGGGAACGATGGGCTTTTCGATCCCCGCCGCGATCGGGGCCAAGGCCGGGATGCCGGATCGTCGGGTCTGGGCGGTGGACGGCGACGGCTGTTTCCAAATGACCGCTCAAGAACTGGTCACCGCCACCGTCGAAAACATTCCGATCAAGGTCGCGTTGCTCAACAACTCGTACCTCGGGATGGTTCGCCAGTGGCAGGAAATGTTCTACGACGAACGGTTCAGCGAGGTGCATCTCTCCGACACCTGCCCCGACTATGTCAAGTGGGCTGAGGCCATGGGTTGCGAAGCGATCCGGGTCGAGTCACCCGAAGAGGTGGCACCGGCCATTGCCAAAGCCAACGAAATCAACGACCGTTCGGTGGTGATCGAGTTCCGTACCGACGCCCGAGAAAACGTCTTCCCGATGGTTCCGTCGGGCAAGACCAACTCGGAGATTTTGGTCGATCCCAGCCAGCAGGGGCTTTTGTCATGAGCGAACGTTGGCGCACGATCGTCACCACCGTCGAAAACAAACCAGGCGTGTTGGCCCGAGTCGCCAGCCTGTTCTCCCGCCGCGGCTACAACATTCATTCGTTGGCGGTGGCCCCGGCCAGCGATGAACGCTTCAGCCGGATCACCTTCACCGTTGACGTGGAAGGCACACCGCTCGATCAGGTCGTGAAACAGCTCAACAAGCTGATCAACGTGGTGGAAATCCACGAACTCGACCCGGACCAGTCGGTTGAACGAGAACTGATGTTGGTTACCGTCAGGTCCGATGGTCGCCGTCGCGAATTGATGGAGATCGTGGAAGAGTTTCAAGCTTTCGTGCTCAACGAAGGCGAAGAATGCGTCATGTTGTCCTGGTCGGCTCGACCAGTCCGACTTGATGAACTTGAACAACGACTGCGACCCTTCGGGATCGTGGAACTACAGCGCACGGGGCGTGTGGCACTCCCGAGCCTTGATCGCTGACCTGCCACCAAGACAGACAACACGAAGAGGGGGTTGGTCGTGGCCAACATCTACTACGAAAAAGACGTCGATCGTTCGGCGATCGCAGACCGTAAAGTTGCGATCCTCGGGTACGGCTCGCAGGGACACGCGCACGCGCTCAACCTGAAAGAATCAGGGATCGACGTTCGGGTCGGACTTCGTGACGGTTCTTCGTCAGCGGCAAAAGCCAGCGAAGCCGGCTTGCGGGTCCTGAGCATCGCCGAGGCATCGGCGGAAGCTGACGTGGTGATGATGCTGATGCCGGACACCGAAATGGCCGAGATCTACAACGAGCAGGTCGCCCCGAACCTCAGCGACGGCGACGCCTTGTTTTTCGCGCACGGCTTCAACATTCGGTTTGACCTGATTAGCCCGGCGGCGGGCATCGATGTCTGCATGGTGGCCCCCAAAGGCCCGGGGCATCTGGTGCGCCGCACCTACACCGAAGGTGGTGGGGTTCCGGCGTTGATCGCGGTGGAGCAGGACGCGTCAGGCAACGCCAAAGCGCTGGCCTTGGCCTACGCCGACGCGATCGGTGGAGCCCGAGCCGGCGTGATCGAAACGACGTTCACCGAAGAAACCGAAACGGATCTCTTCGGTGAGCAGGCGGTGCTCTGCGGGGGTACCACCCGTCTCGTGCAGGCCGGTTTCGAAACGTTGATCGAAGCGGGTTACCAGCCCGAGGTTGCCTATTTCGAATGCCTCCACGAACTCAAGCTGATCGTCGATCTCATGTACGAAGAAGGCATCGCCGGTATGCGCTACTCGGTGTCGGACACTGCCGAATGGGGTGACCTCACTTCTGGGCCGCGGGTTATCAACGACGCGGTCAAGGCCGAAATGCAGCAGATCTTGACCGAGATCCAAGATGGCACGTTCGCCGCGAACTGGGTAGCGGAAAGCCGCTCGGGTCGAGCCCGGTTCCATGCCTTGGAAGAAGCCGGACATCAGCACCCGATTGAGAAAGTCGGCAAGGCGCTTCGGGCCATGATGCCGTGGATCTCTGCCGGTAAGCAGTCGGTGACGGAAACGTCCGGTGGACAGGGGATGGCCTGAAGGCTCGGAACTCGATCCCGATGACTTCGGTGATTGACGTTGCGAACCTGACCAAGGGGTACGGCCAAGACCGTGGCCTCAACGGCGTTTCGTTCACGGTCGCGCCCGGCGAAGTGTTGGCCCTGCTCGGGCCCAACGGCGCCGGCAAGACCACCTGTGTGGAAATCCTTGAAGGGCATCGCCGACGCGATTCCGGCGAGGTGTCGGTGCTTGGCGTCGATCCAGCGCTCGGAGGGCGCCGGTTGCGTGACCGGATCGGGATCGTGATGCAGGAAGCGGGGATCGACCCGGAACTGACCGTTCGCGAAGTGCTCGAACATTACGGGCGGGCTTACAGTCAGCGGCGCGCCGCGGTTGAACTCGCCGAACTGGTCGAACTCACCGACCGCCTCGACGATCGGGTGTCTCGTTTGTCGGGCGGTCAGCAACGCCGGATCGATCTGGCGCTCGGCCTGGTTGGCACCCCCGAATTGGTGTTTCTTGACGAACCGACCACCGGTTTTGACCCGGTGGCTCGCCGCCGCAGCTGGGATGTCATCGGCGATCTCGCAGCGGCCGGGACGACGGTGGTGCTCACCACCCATTATCTCGAAGAAGCCGAGCAGCTCGCCGATCGAATCCTGGTGCTGGTCGCCGGGCAGATCGTGGCCGAGGGAACCCCCGACGAGCTCCGCCGAGGGGCGCAGCGAGAGACGACTATTCGCTTTGGCCTTCCCCGGGTTGACGCACCGCTAGAAAGCCTTCTGGAGCCGTTGCAGGGCAAGGCGAGCGGCCGAGGCATGGATCTCGAAGTCACCACGTCGCGACCCACCGCCGACCTGGCCCACATCACCGGGTGGGCGTTGGCGCGAGGCATCGAGTTGGAAGGCCTCGTGGTGGAAACCACCAGCTTGGAACAGGCGTACCTGCGGCTGGTCGAAGGTGAGCAACCATGAACACGGCCGCGCTGCTGTGGGGTTCGGTACGGGCCGAGAACCGTCGTTTCTGGCGCACCCCGATCGCTGCGTTTTTCACGCTCGGGCTGCCGCTGGTCATGCTGGTGTTGTTCGTGGCCTTGTTTGGCAACGACCCGCAGGCAACCAGCGATTACGGGCCGTTGACCACCGCCCAGTTTTACGCTGCGGGTCTTGGGGTGTTCGCCGCTGGTTCGGCCACCTACACCAACTTGACCATGAACCTCACGACCCGTCGGGAAGCAGGCATCCTCAAACGGGTCCGGTCCACGCCGTTGCCACCGTGGGTGTTTCTGAGCGGGGCGGTGCTCTCCGCGGTTTGGTTGGCGGCGCTGTCGTTGACAGTAATGGTCGCGGTGGGGGTCGCAGCGTACGGAGTTGAGGTTCGGCTAACGCAACTGCCGGTCATGGCTGCAGCTTTTGTTGCCGGTGCGGTCTGTTTCGCCACGTTGGGGGTAGCGCTGGCCTCGGTGTCATCGTCGGTTTCGTCGGGACAAGCGGTGGCCAACGCCACCATTTTGCCGTTGGCGTTCGTGTCCAACGTGTTCATTGCCTTGGACGAACCACCGGAATGGATGACGCGGGTCGGTGACGCTTTCCCCCTCAAGGCGTTCGCGGTGGCGTTTACCGACGCGATGAACAGCCGCGACGGATGGTCAGGGTTCGCTTCCGACCGGTTCGTAGTGCTGGGAGCGTGGACGCTGGTCGGTGTGCTGATCGCGCTTCGGGCGTTTCGTTGGGAACCGCAGTCGCCGCAGTCGCAGCCTCGTCGTCAACGCTCGAGTCGACGCAGCGGCGTCTAGCTGCAACGCTTCGGGGATGCTCTCCAAGTTTGACGACTTTCCGATCCACCAAACCCCCGACCCAGTTGCGCATCCGGCCAGCAGCGACAAAGACGTTTACGAGCGGTACTGGTTCAACGGCTACTCGAAACAAGGGGACCTGTATCTCGGGATCGGAACCGCCTTGTATCCCCATCTCGGGTTGCACGACTGTGGCATTTCGGTCGTCCACGACGGAGTTCAATACTCGTTTCACGCATCGGCTCGGGCCGGGAAAGAACCGAGCGATCTTCGGATCGGCCCGTTTCATCTCGACATTGTTGAACCGATGCGGCAGTGTCGGGTCACGTTGGATGCCAACGAGACCGGTTTCGCCTGTGACCTCCTTTTTGAAGGACGCACCGGCAACGTCGAAGAACCCCGCCATCACCTCGGTCGGGGGCTGCGCAAAATCATGGACACCACCCGGTTCACGCAGTTGGGGCATTGGAGTGGCTGGGTCGAGTTCGACGGCAAACGTCTGGAGCTGAACCGGGACGAAACGTGGGGAACCAAAGATCGTTCTTGGGGGATTCGTCCTCTGGTGGGTGGCGATCAGCGAGGGGCACCCACCCCGGCCGAGATGGGTGGGATTTTCTTCCTGTGGGCACCATTGCATTTCGAGGACACCTGCCTGCATTACCAACTGTTCGAAGACATGCAGGGCCGTCCACTTTTTCAGGTCGGCGCCCGACTGAACGTCTATGACAGCCCGGCCGACCTTCCTGGTGTCGAAGACGAGACGGTGGAGCCGATGCGCAACCTTGAACATCAAGTCTCGTTTGCCCCGACCAGTCGCATGATCACCGGTGCCGAACTCGCCATGACATCGATCCGTGATGGTCAACGTCACCGCGTGCAACTCGAACCGTTGTTCACGTTCCGCATGAAAGGCATCGGCTATTCGCATCCGACTTGGGGTCACGGTCAATGGCATGACGAACTCGCGATGCACGTCGAACAATGGGCGCTGGACGAGGTTGACGACAGCAGCTACGAGAACCAACACGTCCAGCATCTGGTGCGAGCCCGCTACGTGGACGGATCTGGTCAGCAACGAGAAGGGATCGGGGTGTTGGAGCAAAACATTATTGGCCCCTACGAGCCCTACGGCCTCACCGGAGTGCTCGGAGCCCAGTCAAATGGTTCAGCGTCGGGCGGTTCGTGACGATGGCGTTCGTTGATCTCATGACCCCCGCCCGGTTCGGTCGCCTTTCGTTGGCTAATCGGGTGGTGATGGCCCCCATGACTCGGGCCCGGGCCGCAGCCGACGGTGCGGTGACCGACATCATGGTCGAGTACTACCGCCAACGCTCAGGCGCCGGTTTGATCATTACCGAAGGCGTCTACCCGAGCGAGGTTGGCAAAGGGTATTGCCGAACCCCGGGACTCGTCGACGCCTCCCAGGTGGCCGGTTGGCGTCGGGTCACCGACGCGGTCCACGAACGGGGTGGGACGATCGTGATGCAGGTGATGCACGTGGGCCGGGTGGCGGTGGCGGCAAATAAACCCACCGGAGTGGAGAGCGTGGCACCGTCAGCGATCGCGGCCAAAGCCAAGCTTTACGTGGATGGCGACGGTGGCTCCTGGCAGCCCTGTGACATGCCGCGGGCGTTGGAGGCCGATGAGATTCCTGGCGTGATCGACGATTATCGCCGTTGCACCGAACGGGCCTACGACGCCGGGTTCGACGGGGTCGAATTGCACGGCACCAGCGGGTACTTGCCGGCCCAGTTTCTTTCGACAGGAACCAACCATCGTCAGGACCAATGGGGTGGTTCGTTGGAGAACCGTCTGCGGTTTTTTGTGGCGGTCGCTGAAGCGATGGCTGCGGTAGACGGAGCGGACCGGGTCGGGTTTCGTATCTGCCCCGCAAACCCCTACAACGACCTTCACGACGACGACCCGGAAGCAACGTTTCGCGGGTTGCTCGCCGCGCTCAACGGGCTCGGGTTGGCGTACTGCCACACGCTGCGAATGCCGACGGTCGGGATCGATAACGAAGCGTTGTGTCGGGGAGCGTTTGATGGGCCGGTGATCATCAACGACAGCTACACCCCCCAAGAAGCCAACGAGGCGTTGGAAGTGTCGCGTGGTGACGCGGTGGCGTTCGGGCGGTTGTTCATCACCAACCCGGATCTGGCGGAACGGATCGCAGCCAACGCAGAGCTGGCATCGACCGAAGCCGACCACATCTACGATCCGGGCCCCGAGGGCTATATCGATTTCCCGACAATGGCGGGATAAGTAGATCGACGGTTAGAGCGTCCCTGTTGCCAACCGAACCCGCACCTGCGCGGCGCGGTCCCTGGTCTGGTCGAGGTTGGCTAACCGGCGCATTCCGGCCAGTTGCTGACCAAGGCGGTGGTTGCCTTTGAGCGTTGCTTCGTTGCGGGCCAGAAAATCCCAGTACAGCGACGTGAACGGGCAGGCGGACTCGCCGGTGCGCTGCTTGGGATCAAAAGCGCAGTTTCGGCAGTGGTCGCTCATTTTGTTGATGTAGGCGCCACCGGAGGCGTACGGCTTGGTGGCCATCTGTCCACCGTCGGCATGCAGCGCCATGCCGACCACGTTGGGCAGCATCACCCATTCGGCACCGTCAATGAACGTGGCGGTCATCCAGTCGGTCATGGCCTGCGGGTTGACTCCCGCGGTCAAGGCCAGGTTGCCAAGCACCATCAGCCGTTCGATGTGGTGCGCATAGGAGCGGGCCTGAAGCCCAGCGATCGTTGAGGCCACGCAGGCCATCTCGGTTTCGGCCTCGCCGGTGAACGCCGGAGGCAGGGGCTGATGGGCGTCAAGATGGTTCAGGTCCCGGTAGTCGGGACCCCAGAACCAGTACCGAGCCCAGACATATTCACGCCAGCCGATCACCTGACGGATAAACCCTTCGGCGCTGTTCAGCGGCACCCCGCCTCGCAGATAGGCCTGCTCGGCGGCTTGGGTCACGTCGCCAGGATGGAGCAGACCAATGTTCATTGAGCTGCTCAGGGTGCTGTGGGCCAGCTTCCATTCGTCGCGAAGCATGGCATCCTCGTGGGCGCCGAACTCCGGCAGCGCTCCGTGAATGAACTCGTCGAGACGCTGCTGGGCTTGCGGTTGGGTAACCGGCCAGAACCCGTCGGGATCGTCACCCCATACGTCAAGGTTCCAACGGTCAATGTCGGCGAGCACCGCGCGGTCGATGTCGTCGAGTTCGAACTGGGTGATGGTCGGCCAGGCCCTGCCGTCACGCGGTGGCGGCTCGCGGTTGTCGGCATCAAAGTTCCAACGTTGACCGACCGGTTCGCCATCGTGCATCAACACATCAAGCCGTTGACGTTGCCAGCGGTAGAAGTCCTCCATGCGCAGCCGGTTACGGCCTTCAGCCCAAGCCGAAAACTCGGCAGGGTCGGTGAGGAAGAACTGGTGGGCAACCAGCGTGACCCCAAGTTCGGTGAGTCGGGTGACGCCTTGATGGCTGAACGGGTACGCGGCCAGAACCTGATCGGGTTGGTGGTCGTGGCGGTGGGCGGCGAGTCCTTCCGCCAGCGTTTCGGCCTGACGGTAATCGACCTCAAAGCCTTCGTTGCGTAACTCGTCGGCGAAGTGCCGCATGGCCGACAGCACCAGATGGAGTCGTTGCCGATGCCACCGACGACGGGTCAACGCGGCCCGGCTCTCCACCATCAACACCCGGCAGGTTTGCGGGGTTTGCCCGGCGAGAGCACCGTGATCGCGGTGAAGCTGATCGCCAAGCACCCAGACGGTCAGGTTCGGTTCGCTCATGCGGCCAGCTGGATCATGAGCAGGGCCAGCATCCCCCGGGCGCTCCAGGCCACCGTACGGACCCAGTTGGTGGTAACCAGCCGATCGACGGTCCGTTCATCAAATCGTTGCGACAGTTCGTTGTGGGCGGGCACCTGAACGGCGATGGTGGACAGGAGGGCTAGGCCGAGCAGCCCGAGTCCAACCAGGCTCCAGAGCCGGTCGATTCCGGCCGGTGGCGCAAACAGCAACAGCAGCGAGGTCAGACCTTCGATGGCCATTGGTGGGCCCACCACATAGGCGGTGAGGCGGGTGTTCGCTGTTTCGTAGTCCACAAACTGGTCAGGCCCGACCCGTGTGAACAGTGGATAGTGGATGATCTGCACGAACCATATGACCCCCACCATCATCCAGGTGGCAGCGGCGTGGGCCAGCACGATGACGCTCATCGTGCCGGGTCCATCCAGCGGAACGCCTCACCGAGCGGTACCCCAGCGAGGCGACCCTGATTGCGGGCCTGGTCACGCATCCGCTGCTCGAATTCGATCCGTTCGCGGGTTTCGTCAGCGGCGATACCCATCGTCGATTCCAGCTGGCTCTGGTGAGCCAGCAAGGCGTCGATTTTGGCGGTCAGGTGATGGTCGCTGAACTGCTCCACGAGATCCGGCTGTTCACATTCAAAAAGCAGCAGCGACGTGGGCCGGTGAGGGCCCAGCCCGTCGCTGCGATGTTCCGGGTGATAGTGAGGGTCACGAGCAGCAACCACCGCATCGACGGTGAGCAAACCTGCGGCCCGATGGTCGGGGTGCATCCGCCAGCGCCGCCACGGGTCATGGCCGAGCACCACGTCGGGTTTGACGAGGCGAATGATCCGGGCGAGGTGCCCGCGACGTTCCACCGTGTTGGTCAATTCGCCGTCGACCGCGTCGAGAAAGTGAGCGGTGGCCTGAGGGTGGAGACGTTGTGCTGCCGTGACCTGCTCGGCTTGTCGGCGCTGAACCAGTTCGTCGCGGTCGACGTGGGGATCCCAGCTGCCTTTGGAACCATCGGTGCAGACCAGCAGATGAACGTTCGTTCCGGCCTCACCCCATTTGGCGAGGGTGGCACCGCACCCGAATTCAACATCGTCGGGGTGAGCACCGATAGCCAGCACACATTCGGGAGTCGGGAGGTCTACGCGCATAGCGATGATGTCCAGTCGTCAGAGTTCTAGAAGGTCAGCGGGATGGTCCACGTCGAAGGCCAGACTGGGATCGTCGATGACGGTCACGGTCAAACCGGCTCGTTCGGCTTCGCGGCAGTGCGCGGTGAACGAAGCGGGGCCGTACTGAAACACGAACCCGCTGTCGGTTGGGAGCGACAAAACGTTGCTGCCGTCGCGTTGACGGTCCGGGGCGATCGCCAGACCGGGACCGTTGACAACCCGAAGGTCGTCGGCGCGGGGCAGGTCGCAGTGGGCAACGATGAGCCGTTCGGGGCGTTGAGGTCGGCCGTTGAGTTCGTCGCGAGCGGCGCTAACCGACTCGTTGAGACCGTCGACTCCGGGGGTGAGCAGATCCAGACCACGTTGCGAAGCCCAGCGGGCGACCTGTTCGTCATCGCTGACCACGACCACCGGCAGACCGTGGGCGGCCTGCACCACCCGTTCGGCCATGGCCTGAGCCAGACGGGAACGGTCGTTGGCGTCAAGCGCCGAAGCCAGTCGGGACTTGGCGTTGTGAAACGAACGGATCGGCAAGATAACGGCCGCATCAATGGCAAGCACGTCGGCGAGTCTAGGGTAGGGGAATGTCGCCCCGCGTTGCCGTGGTTGGTGCCGGGTCCTGGGGGACCACGGTCGCTCACCTTTGCGCTCAGAACACCGAAACGGCACTGTTCGCCCGCCACGCCACGTTGGCGGACGAAATTAACCATCAGCACCGCAACTCGACCTACCTCCCCGGGTTTGATCTGGGTACCGGCCTGCGGGCCACCAGCAGCCTCGCCGAGGTGGCCCGATCCGCCGATGTGCTGGTGATGGCAGTCCCGACCGTTGGCTTTCGGGCCACCCTGAAGGACCTTCGAGATCATGTTCGTCAGTCAATACCGGTGGTTTCGTTGGCTAAAGGTTTCGAGGCGTCAACCGCGAAACGCATGAGCGAGCTGGTGCACGACGAACTACCTGGACACCCGGTTGGGGTTCTCACCGGACCGAACCTGGCGAAAGAAATCCTGGCCGGTCAGGCCGCGGCTTCGGTTCTGGCCTTTCCCGATCCACAGATCGCGGATCAACTCCAGTCGCTGTTCGCCACCCCACTGTTTCGGGTGTACAGCAGTGCCGATGTCATCGGTTGTGAAATTGGTGGGGCGGTAAAGAACGTGATGGCCCTCGCAGCGGGGATGGCGCTCGGGCTTGGAACCGGGGACAACACTCGAGCCGCGGTGATCACCCGAGGGTTGGCCGAGATGACCCGGCTCGGGGTGGCGCTCGGAGGTGAACCTTCAACTTTTGCCGGGCTGGCCGGGATGGGTGACCTGCTGGCCACCTGCATGAGCGACCAGAGCCGCAACCGCCACGTCGGTCGGGAACTCGGGCGGGGCCGACCGCTGGACGAGGTGCTGGCCGGAATGGATCAGGTCGCCGAAGGGATCTCGTCGGCCGCCATCGTGCATCAGCTGGCTCGTCAGCACGACGTGTACATGCCTATCGCCGAGCAGGTGTATGCCTGTATCGAACACCGACGTTCGCCGTTGGACGCATTCGCAGAGCTGATGCGTAACCCGGCCACAAGAGAAGTTGAGTCGAACTGACATGAACTGGTGGCGACGCAACCGGACCCTTTCTGAACCCGTGGTGAACGGCCCCCGGCTTGGTGATCTGTCCGGGCCGGTTGCCCGGATCAGCCCGTCGGGCACCGTGGTTGCCGACGACGGGGCTTGGACCCTCGAGTGGGGGGTCAGGGCTGGTGAAGGCTGGCTACAGGCCTCCGAGCAACGAGCCGTACGTCAGGGCCGGGTCGAGGACACACCGGTGTACGAGACGTGGATGCGGGTGCCGGGTGGTGATGTCATCCAGCGAGTTGGGATCAGCAACGATGGGCGGGGCCGGGCGTTGGTTATTCGTTACGAGAACGCGTCCCCTGATGCGGTCGTGGTGGCCACCGTCGGGCACACCGCAGGACGTATCGACGCCAACCGTAGTGAGCTGAGCTGTGACGGAAACGTCTGGATTCGCAGCGAACGCGAGGCCGGGTCGGTAGCGGTCGGAGCCGATGTCTGGTCGCAGGTGGTCGCTGACCCGAACCAGTCAACGGCATCGGGACGCGACCACGCTGCGCTGTTGGTTCCCCTGCCGCACCGTCAGCACCTGACGGTAGTGGTGCGCATCGACGGAACCCTTCCGGTGGATCCCCCCACCCCCGAAGCGCTGGCAGCGGGATGGCGACAGGTCACCGATCGGGCGTTGACAGTCGAAGTCCCGGACCCCGACCTCGACGCGGCCTGGCGTCGAGTGCGAGGCGATCTGGTGTTGGCGGCTGGCAGTACCGACCCGGTAGAAGCTGGTGAAGCGGCGTGGTGGCTTGACCTGGCCGGGCTCATCGACGAAGGCGACCGGGCCCGCCGGATGGTGTTGGCTGCTGCTGACCGGTCGCGTTTGACTGCCGACGGAGCGGTGGTTGCGTTGCGGGCGTTGGCATCCGGTGAGCTACGAGGCGGACAGGTCAGCGAGTTGGCCGAAGTCGCAGGCCCGCTGGTGCGTCTGGCCGGTTCGGCACTGGATCGAACCACGGTGGCAGTCGTGGCTCAAGCGTTGGCGCGCCGCAGCCCCGACGCGGCGGCTGATGCCGAGCGGTTACTGGCCGGAATGGTCCCCGGTGATCGGGCTTTGGTGTCGCCGGTCGCGCTCGGTGCGGCGCGGGTACTGGGGCATCTGTTCGGCGACGTTGACCACCGCGAACACCATCGAATCGAGATCCTGCCCAACGTGCCCGACAACTGGCGGGGCCAAGCGGTTGACGTGCGGGGGATCGTGACCGGCTACGGAATGTTGTCGTTTAGTGTTCGCTGGCACGGCGAACGCCCGGCGCTGCTCTGGCAGCGAGACGGAGGGCCCGACGAGCTGGAATTGGGCTGCCCCGGGCTGGACCCGGCGTGGACCAGCCGGCAACGGTCAGGTGAGGCCTTGCTGGACGCACCATGACCGACCCGAAACCTCGCCGGCGGCGGCTGACCACAACCGCGCCCGGGCTTGGCCACGAGCAAGCACTTTGGGCTTCGGCGTCGACGACCGTTGCCGGGATCGACGAGGTGGGTCGTGGGGCCTGGGCGGGTCCGTTGACGTTGGCTGCGGTGGTGGCCCCGCAAGGACGCCGACTGAACCGGGTACGTGACTCCAAGATGCTCACCAGCAGCGACCGAGAAGTATTGTTTGACCGGATCATGGATTGGGCCGACGCGGTTTCGGTGGCTCACGCCAGTCATCGCGAATGCGACGAACTGGGGATGTCGGCGGCACAGAAACTCGCCGCGCAACGGGTACTGACCGGGCTGGGGGTGGAAGTAGATCATGTGCTCGTTGATGGTCCTTGGGATTTCGTAGAGAACCGACCGGTGACGACGTTGGTGAAAGGCGACCGCATCAGCCTGTCGATCGCCGCGGCTTCGGTGATTGCCAAAGTCACCCGGGATCGTCTGATGCGCGACTGGGCCGAGCAGTTTCCTGCCTACGCCTTCGCGGACAACAAGGGCTATCCGTGTCCTCGGCATCAGGCCACGCTGGCCCGAGTTGGGCCCTGCCCGATCCACCGACAATCGTGGTCGTTCATGGACGATCTTCGCTGGACGGGTCTGCCTCGTTTCGAGCCGGTGTCGGCTGGTCAACAAGGGTTGTTTTGATCGGTTCACCGCTTCGCTGGTCGGCGACGGCGCGGCTGCGGCTGCTGGCGGCCTGGACGGGTGTTCTCTGGATTTCGCGGCTGCGTCTCGTGTTCGGCAGCGACGAACTCGACCAGGGCCAGATGATCGTGCGGGCCGGTGTCGTGGTCTGGTTTGTGGTCCTCGGCGGGTTGGCGTTGTGGCGCCGGAGTTCGTTGACGCTGGCGGTGTAGGTCAGCCGGTCCCGAAGTCGCTAGTGTTTGGCTTGCTATGGGACAACCGGTAACCCTCATCCGTTCTTCATCACCACGCCCCGGGATCGTTCGCTTTGAGCTGAACCGCAGCCTGACCGGCATGGGCCATGTTCGCTTCCGGGCTGGCGATGAGATCACCGCCGACGATCCGGCAGCCCGTCTCGCTTCCCGGCTTCTCGAAGCTGAAGGTGTGGAAGGCGTCCACATTTACGGTTCGGTGGTGACCTGCCAGATCACCAACGGTGAAGGCGACGGGTTGGAGGAACGAATCAGCGCCCTCTACACCTACTACCTGCCGGGCGTGGAGATCCCTTCCGATGAGGAACTGATCGCCATGGTGGAGGGTTAACGATCAGGGTTTGTCAGCACCCACTGACTGATCCAGGTGTGCATAGCGATCCCCGCCGCCACGCCAGCGTTGATGCTGCGGGTTGACCCAAATTGTTGAATGGAACAGGTCATCGATGCGCCAGCGCGGGCGGCGTCGGTCAGGCCCGGGCCTTCCTGGCCGAAAAGCAGCACACAGTTCTGAGGCAGCGTCGTCGTTTCGAGCGGGACCGAGCCCGGCAGGTTGTCGATACCGACGATCGGGAGTTCGGCCTGGTCAGCCCAGTCGACGAATTCGTTGATGGTGCCGTGATGGCGGACGTGCTGGTAGACGTCGGTCATCATGGCGCCCCGCCGGTTCCATTTGCGCCGTCCGATGATGTGCACCT
>JAFMKU010000026.1:0-5127 GCA_017852795.1 Candidatus Neomicrothrix sp. | reverse complement strand
CGGCGGCGAGGAAGGCGTTGGCGGTACGGACCACGGTCCCGATGTTTCGGTCATGTTCCCAGTTTTCGATGGCGACATGGAAGCGGTGCCGCTGCGGGTCGAGGTCAGCAACGATGGCCTCCACCCGCCAGTAGCGGTACCGGTCCAGCACGTTGCGCCGGTCGCCGTTGGCTAACAGTTCGGGATCGAGTCGTGGATCGTCGGGCCAAGGTTGCCGATGGGGGCCAACCCCAACCTCTA
This sequence comes from Candidatus Neomicrothrix sp., assembly GCA_017852795.1. Classification (GTDB taxonomy): domain Bacteria; phylum Actinomycetota; class Acidimicrobiia; order Acidimicrobiales; family Aldehydirespiratoraceae; genus UBA11606. The sequence goes on along the minus strand of JAFMKU010000026.1, from coordinate 4,887 downwards.
CCGGTTCTGCTCCGGTCACGACCCGAGGTAGGGCGGCAGGCCCTCCATTGAGCGAAGCACGTTGATGCGTTCGCTCAGCGGTGGGTGGGTCGAGAACAGGTCGTTCACCCAGCGGCCACCGCGCTTGTTTTCGTGATCGTCGGGTGACTCGATCCACAGATGCGAGGTGGCATGCGAGGTGCGTTGGACGACGGTCACGTCGGCATCGAGTTTCTCCAGCGCCGACCGGAGCCCGCTCGGGTAGCGGGTGAGTTCGACCGCGGTGGCATCGGCCAGCGATTCGCGACTGCGAGACACCGCGGCTCGCAGCAGGCTGGCCGCGAGCGGAGCCAGCACCACCAGCAGCACGGTGGCGGCCAGTATCAGGGCGTTGGCGCCACCGTTGTTGCGGTCGTCGCGTCGGCGGCTCGACGATCCAACCAGGACGTTCCAGTAGACAATCCGGAAGAACACATCGGCGATCAGGGCGATGGCTCCGGCGGTAGCAACCGCCACGGTCATTACCCGAATGTCGCCGTTTCGGATGTGAGCGATTTCGTGGGCCATCACCCCTTCGAGTTCGGCCCGATCCAGTTTCTCCAACAAACCGGTGGTGGCAGCGACCGAGGCGGTTTCCGGGTTTCGACCGGTGGCGAAAGCGTTCGGGGCTGGATCGTGCACGATGTAGACCGCTGGCTTGGGGATCGCGGCGGCGATCGACACGGCTTCGACCAGGTTGTGTAGTTGGGCGAACTCGGTTGGATCGGCCGGGACGGCTCGGGTGGCTTGCAGCGCCACTTTGGCCCCCGACCAGTAGGAGAAGAAGGTGACGCCGAGCGCGGCGACAACCGCAAAAATCGCGCCAGGGATCCGGCCCCCAAGCGCGAACGACACCGCCAAACCGACCAGGGCAAGCAGCAGGAAGAAGGCGGCCATCAGCAACCAGGTGCGGCGGCGGTTTTTGGCTACGAGATCGTAGAAGTCGGGTCGATCAGAGCTCATGGCTCCGATGGTAGCGGTGGTCGGCACCGCTCGTCGGTTGCCGCGGGGCGCTTATCGACGTTGGCAGGTGGGGCAGAAGGTGGTGGTGCGGGCGTCGAGTACTCGGGTCCGCAACGAGGTGCCACAACGCAGGCACGGAAGGCCACCTCGTCCGTAGCAGTCAAGTTCGTGCTGGTTCTGGCCGCGGGTCCCGTCGCTGTCGACATAGTCCCGCAAGGTGGTGCCACCGTGGGTGAGCCCCGATTCGAGGGCTTGTTGAATCGCGGTCACTAACCGGGTGGCTCGCTCAGCTGACAGACGGCGACTCGCCGGGTTGATTTGGGCATCCCAAAGCGCTTCGTCGGCGTAGATGTTGCCAACCCCAGCCACGGCTCGCTGACCCAGCAGGATCGTTTTGATGTGGCGGTCGCTGCGTCTGATGAACGCGGCCAGCGCCACTCCGGTGAACTCAGGGTCCCAAGGTTCGGGCCCAAGCTGGTCGAGCGTTGGTATGTGCCGGTAGTCGCCGGCCACCGCGGAGTGGATCCGTCCAAACCGGCGAACGTCATGAAAGGTCAGGACGCGGCCGTCGTCGAGTTCCCACCAGGCTCGAAGATGGCGGTGGTCTGGATCGAACGCGGCCCGGTTCGGGGTGATCGCGAGCCGCCCGGTCATGCCGAGATGAACAATCAGCTGATCGGGGATGTCGTGATCAAGGTCGAACAGGAGGTACTTGCCTCGCCGGTGCACCGATTCGATCCCGGCACCGATGGCGTCAAGAGCGGGAGTGAATTTCGCTGAGCCGTGGCTTCCGGCGTCGACAATCAACGCACCGGTCAGTTGAGGTTCGAGTTGGCGCCGGATCGTCTCAACTTCGGGAAGTTCAGGCATCTCCGAACTGTAGGCTTGGCTAGACGTGAATGACCTGCTCGCTTCGATCATCGCTGACGCTTTAGGGCAGGCAGATGAACTCCTCAACTTGGATGCGACTCGGGCCGAGCTTTGGGCTTCGGACCTGATCGCCTTGGCATTGGAGGCATCCCCCGAAGGGCCATCGCAAGTTGCTGCGGCTCTAGCCGAGGTGGGTGGAGCGGGTCCCATCGCGGCGCTCTGGGCGCTGCAAGCACTGACCGATGATGGCCCGGCAACGACCGAGATTGGGCTCACCACGCTGGTGGGACCGGCACCCCCGTGGGCGACTCAGCTCGGGACGAGCGTCTGTGAGGCGGCCTGGCTGGTTAGCAATTGGCGGGGATCGTCGGCGGCTTTTCGGTTTGTGGATCAAGCCGATGACCGTCACGTGATCGTGGTCGATCTTGTTCCTGCTGGTTCGGTTCAGGCAGCAGAAACGGTCGGTGAAGTGACGGTCGGGCCTCCGGAGTTGCTGGATGCGATCGACGACCCGGACGCCAAACTTGCCGCGGTGGCGGTGCCCCCCGTGGCGCTGGCCGACCGGGTAGCGGCAGCCCTTCGGGCAACGACCGAACCGGCCGCTTCGTTGGTGGCAGCCGGCCGGATGCTGCTCGCCCGACTCTCGCTGCTGGAGGTGACCAACCTGGTGCCTCCGGTCTGGGTGGAGCCAGAAGTGGAAGAACTTCCGGCGGTTGACCGGGACGAGCAGGACTGGGCTCGTTCGGTTCTCCGGCAGGCGTTGGGGGCAACCAGTGGGGACGGTCTCGACGCGGCCACCGCGGCTGAAACTCTGCGGCACGCCGCGGCGACCGACGATGGGCTGGCGCAGTGGTTAGCGGCATCGCACGGTCCGGTCGATCTCGACGACGATGATCTGACGGTGGTGCTCGCCGCGTTGGCGGCCACGGTGCAACCGGCGACCGCGGCGCCGCTGGCGTTAGATGCCCGGGTCGCAGTCGCCACCTTGGAGTACGCCGACTGGTTGGGGATGGTCATTGGTTTGGTCCGGGCCGGTCCGGGGGCTGTGGTTGAACCGGAAGCGATGGTGGATCTCATCAACCGCTGCCCGGAAGTCACCTCGACCATCCCTAAATCGGACCGAGCCCGGGTGGCTTGGGCAATCGCAGTCTGCACCGAGCCGTGGGAAGCGCTGGAGGTAACCGTGGAGGATCGGTTAACCCCGTTCGGTCTCGCGCTGCTTCCGGCGATGCTCGACTACGCGTGGACGGTACGGCCCGAGCCGTAACCACCGGGCGCCGAGCTCGGGATTCTCGGCGACCCCTCCACGTGTGAGTCACACGCCGTGACTACGGTCATCGGGGTATCCGGCGCCGCAAAGTGGTGGCCGGTTGGTCTTTCCGAGGAGCAGTCGTGTCCCGTCAACTTGAGTTCGGTCAGAGCTTCGCCCGCGATGTTGTTGAGGTGTCGGTCGCTGACGAAATGAGCGAAAGCTTTCTGGCCTATTCCCTGTCGGTCATTACGTCGCGAGCGATTCCCGATGTCCGTGACGGCCTCAAACCGGTGCAGCGTCGAATCCTTTGGTCAATGCTGCAAATGGGCATCCGCCCCGGTACCCCGTTTCGAAAATCGGCTCGCATTGTGGGCGACACGATGGGGCGCTACCACCCCCACGGTGATGCCGCCATCTACGACACGCTGGTGCGGATGGGGCAGGACTTCGCTCGGATGGTTCCCTTCATTGACCCACAAGGCAACTTCGGGTCGCTCGATGATCCACCGGCGGCAGCCCGCTACACCGAGTGTCGGCTGGCCGAGCCGGCGATGGACATGGTGCGCGAGCTCGACGAGGACACGGTTGATTTTCGACCCACCTACGACGGCGAAGGCGACGAACCGGTTGTTCTCCCCGCCGCGCTACCCGGGATTTTGGTCAACGGCACCAGCGGGATCGCGGTGGGAATGGCCACCAACATGGCACCGCACAACCTTCGTGAAGTCGCGGCGGCCATCCATCTGGTGATGACCAAACGCCGCCCGAAACCGACCATCGACGAACTCATGGCGGTGCTTCCCGGCCCTGATTTCCCCTCGGGTGGGGTTGTCGTCGACGACGGATTGCGGGAGGCCTACGAAACTGGGCGGGGCAGTTTCCGTATTCGGGGTCGAGCGCACGTGGAGCAAATCACGCAGTCACGGCAGGCCATTGTCGTCACCGAACTTCCGTACCTGGTGGGGCCGGAGCGGGTGATTGCCAAAGTGCAGGAGTTGGCCAACAACGGACGACTGGTCGGTATCGAAGGGATCGCCGATCTCAGCGACATGAACGGTCTCCGAATTCAGATCGATGTCAAGCCGGCGGTGAACCCTCAAGTGGTTTTGCAGGAACTCTTCCGCTTGACCCCCATGGAGGAAAGTTTCGGGGTCAACAACGTGGTGTTGGTCAAAGGGGTACCAACCACGCTCGGCCTCTTCGACATCTGCCAGGAGTACATCGATCATCGGCTCGAAGTGGTGGTTCGCCGCACCACCTTCCGACTCGCCAAAGCCCAGGATCGCCTTCACATTCTCGAAGGTCTGCTGATCGCCCTTGACGCCATCGACGAGGTGGTTGCCATCATCCGTTCGTCTCAGGACGTGGCCGAGGCCCGCGAGCGGCTGATCGAACGATTCTCCCTTTCGGCGGTGCAGGCGGCGCACATCCTCGACATGCCGCTGCGGCGACTGACGGCTCTCGCTAAACGAGAACTCGAGGAAGAAGCCGATGGTTTGCGTGGCGATATAGCCGAATACGAACGTCTGCTCGGCAGCGAGGACCGGCGCCGCAAGCTGGTGTTGAGCGAACTCGACGAGCTGGTGGCGCGCCACGGCAAAGACCGGAAGGCCGAAATCATCTCGGCCGACGAGATCCCGGTGTTGGAGGTCCCCACCGATGTTCCCACCGGAGCAGACCCAGACAACGATGAGCCCTGTGTGGTCACGCTTTCCACGTCGGGCAACCTTGGCCGGGTTGCCAGCGACGGTGCCAAAAAGGGGGTGGCGGGGCGTCACGATCTG
>JAFMKU010000025.1:30784-31891 GCA_017852795.1 Candidatus Neomicrothrix sp. | reverse complement strand
CAGCCGGGTCCGAACCTCCAACCCCGCCCTTCCAGAGCAGCAGCAACCCAAGCAGAACGGCGATCACAACCAACGGGCCACCACGGCTCGCCGGATTTCCTCCCGACCGCCCGAAAGAGTCGGGGGCGGCGTAACGTCCTTGGCTGCTCATCATCAGAACTCCTGTTCGGCGAGGACCATCACTTCACTGGTACCCCGCAAGCATTACAGATTCGCGACACTCGGTGGGGTCGACACGCCGTACCCTAACCATACGGCACCCCAAGTGGGCGCGCCCGTGTAGCTCAGTTGGTAGAGCAGCTGATTTGTAATCAGCAGGTCGCAGGTTCGATCCCTGTCGCGGGCTCAACACAAAACCGTCGGTGCTCGTTTGGCGCTCGAACCAGGTCAGGCCCGGCGGCGAGCCACCTCGTAGACGGCGACTGCGGCAGCGTTGCTGACGTTAAGCGAGTCCAGAACACCCCGCAGCGGAATGCTGGCCACCGTGTCGCAACGTTCACGAACCAGCCGAGACAACCCCGGCCCTTCGGCGCCGAGCACCAGCGCGATCGGGTCATTAGCAACCGGGAGATCAAAGATGCTTCGGTCCCCTCCGGCGTCGAGACCGACCGTCCAGATCCCTGACTGCGAAAGGGTCTGCATCGCGGCCGGAAGGCCCCCAACCACTGCGATTCGAAGATGCTCGATCGCCCCCGCCGCCGTTTTGGCCACGGTCGGGGTGATGTGGGCGGCACGGTGGCGAGGCAGGATCACTCCGGTTACCCCGGCACATTCGGCGGTCCGCAGAATCGCTCCCAGGTTTCCGGGGTCGGTGATCCCATCGAGGAGCAGCAGAAACGGATGGCTGCCGTCGCGTTCTGCGACCAGCAGATCTTCCAGCGGTGTGGGACGTACCGGCTGGGCTAACGCCAACACTCCTTGTGCCCCGTCGGTACGGGTCATCGACTCGAACTTGCTCCGGGCGATTTCGCGAATCGTGACCTTTCGCTCATCGGCCAGATCGATGATGTCGTCAAGGATCGGTGCCGGATCGAGATCACCGGCCAAATAGACCTCTCGGGTCCGGCGGGTGCCCGGCCCGACCGGCACCGCCGTCGTGATGGTCGA
>JAFMKU010000025.1:0-30774 GCA_017852795.1 Candidatus Neomicrothrix sp. | reverse complement strand
GAGTGACGCCCCTCTACTTGGTCGCCGCCGAGATGCGGACCGCCCCGGCCCTCATCGGCGGTGCGGATCGGGGTCGAACCCCGCTGTCCGTCGCCGCGTCTCGGCCCTCGGCCTTGACGAGTGCCTGGACCCGAACGTCCCCCCGAGCCAGACTTTCCACCCGAAGCTCGTCCACCTGAACCTGAGCGTCCACCCGATGCTGAGCGTCCACCTGAACCTGAGCGTCCACCTTTGGGTGCTCCCCGTCCGGCCGGCCGCGAATCTCGCCCCCGCCCGCTCATCGGTACACCAAGGCCACAGCCCAAGCCACTACACCTTCGCCACGTCCCAATGCACCAACCCCCTCGGTCCTTCGACCAGAAACCGTAACCACCGCACCGACCGCCGCCGAAAGACCAGCTTCCATCTCGGGTTTCACCGGAACCAGCCGAGGCTGATCCAGCACCACCGAACAGTCAATGTTGGCTACCTGCCAGCCGCTGGCTCGAACCAGTTCCGCGGTCCGCTTGAGCAACACCATGCTGTCGACCCCCGCTAGCTCCGGATCCGTATCGGGAAACTGTTGGCCGATATCGCCAAGTCCGGCCGCCCCCAGCAGGGCGTCAATGCAGCAATGAGCAACCACGTCGGCGTCGCTGTGACCGGCCAACCCGCGCTCGTCAGGAAAGTGCACCCCACCGAGCACCAGCGGGCGCTCCGGGTCGTCACTGAAAACGTGCACGTCGTAGGCGTGGCCAACACGAAACGGAGGTTCGGCTCGGACGTCAGTCACTCGGGGGGGTCCTCTCGACTCAACGGTGACGCCGTTGCAGAATTGCTCGGCTCACGCTCCCCAACGATAACTTCCGCCAGGGCTAAGTCCCGTCGAGTGGTGATCTTGAGGTTGTCTGCTTCACCGTCGACGTGCACCACCGTCACCCCACGGTGCTCAACCAGGGTCGCATCGTCACTGGCATCCCGACCTTGGTCGTGGGCGGCTCGAAGCACCGCCGTGGTGAAACCCTGAGGGGTCTGGACTGCTACCAACTGGTCACGATCCACCGCGCCCTGCTGACGGTGACGCACCGAATCAACAATCGGCACCACCGGCACCGCCGCTTGTGCCCCACCGCGAACCGCGGCAACCAGTCGGGCAAAAAGCGCTTCGGTGGCCAACGGACGGGCTCCGTCATGCACCAACACGACGTCGGCTGCTTCGGGAACCAACTGCAGCCCGTTGCGTACCGAAGCCGAGCGGGTTGGCCCTCCGGTTGCGGTCAGAATCGGCACGTCACCCAGCGACGTGTACCCCAGCGTCAAACTGTCGGGTAGCACCACCACCACACCCGAGGACACCTTCGCAGCCGTCGACACCGAACGGTCGATCACCCGAAGCCCCCCGAGGTCAACGAATTGTTTCGGTGCCCCAAAACGAGAACCCGAACCTCCGGCGACTACGACGGTCCAGACACCCGACTTCAGGTCACCACTCGCGTCGTTCACGTCACTAGTGTGGTCTGAAGACATGACTGACACCACCATGATCCAACAGGTTCTTCGATCCACCGCGCTGTTCGCCGACGTCGCCGACGAGGCCCTCAGCCTCATCACCGATCGCGCCGAAACCCGCCAGCTCCGGCGCGGTGACACGATTTTCGAAGAAGGAGATGCTCCGAACTCTCTCTATGTCGTGACGCGCGGTCGGATCGCGATCGCCAACAAGTCGATCGACAACCGGGAGAGCATGGTGGCGTTGATGGAACCCGGAGACCTGTTCGGGGAAATGGGCATCTTCGACGGTGAAGGTCGCTCGGCCGAAGCGCGGGCCTTAGAAGTTTCCGAAGTCATCGAGATCCCGTACGAACCGATGATCGCCCACTATCAGGAACAACCAACCGAACTCTGGAACGTGGTGCGACTCTTGGCGTCACGACTTCGATCCATGGACGAGGCTCTGGCCGACGCAGTGTTTCTTGATGTCACCGGGCGAACCGCCAAGCGGATCCTGGAGATCGCCGGCGAGAACGACGAGTTCTATCTTCCAATCACCCAAGAAGAGTTGGCGGGGATGGTTGGTGCGAGCCGTGAACGAGTGAACAAAGCCATCGCTTCGTTCATCCGGTTGGGCTGGTTGACCCAAAACGACCGGCGATACGTGATTACCAACCGCAAACAGTTGTCGATCAGAAGCAGCTAGGCCGGCGCCACATCGGCGAGGGCAATCGCCGCTCGCAGGGTCGGTGCCCTTAGGACCTCAAGTCCGGCGGGAACGTTGACAGTTGCCTGCGGGACGATGGCTCGCCGGAACCCCATACGGGCGGCCTCCGACAAACGACGATCGAGATGGCTGACCTGACGCAGTTCGCCACCCAGCCCCACCTCCCCCACCGCAGCCACGTCGTCGCCCAGCGGCTGACCGGTCAACGACGACGCCACCGCTAACGCCACCGCCAGATCGGCTCCCGGGTCATTGATCCGGGCGCCACCCACGGCGAGGGCGTACACGTCGGAACCAGAAACCGTGATCCCACAGCGCCGTTCGAGCACGGCCAGCAGCATGGCAAGCCGACCGCTGTCAACACCTTGGGCACTCCGGCGGGGGGTGGCGAGGTTCGAGTTAGCGACCAACGCCTGCACCTCAACGAGAAGCGGCCGGTTGCCATCAACGGTTGCCACCACCGCCGAACCTGACACTCCGGTGACCCGGTCGGAGAGAAAGAGGCCGCTGGGGTCCTCGACCGTTACCAGCCCAGAACCCTCCATCTGCAACAAGCCAACTTCGGTGGTGGCACCAAACCGATGCTTGCTGGCCCGCAGAAGCCGCAGCCCATGATGGCGATCACCGTCAAACTCGAGCACGGTATCGACCACGTGTTCAAGAACCCGAGGGCCAGCCAACGTGCCTTCCTTGGTCACGTGGCCGACGAGCAGCACCGTCGTGCCGTGGCGTTTGGCGTAGCCGACCAGACGACTGGCGCATTCGCGCACTTGGGTGACCGAACCCGGCGCTGACGAAAGCGTCGGGTCGTACAGGGTCTGGATCGAGTCGATCACGACAATCTCGGGCTGCACGGTCTCCAAATGGTCGAGAATGTGCGGCAGCGACGTTTCCGACACCAACCAGAGCGAATCGTGAATCGCTCCGAGACGATCGGCACGGCCGCGAACCTGACCCACCGACTCCTCGCCTGAGACATACAAGCTGGTTGTCCCTCGAGCAGCTGCCGCTCCCACCAGTTGCAGCAGCAGCGTCGATTTGCCGATCCCCGGCTCACCGCCAAGCAGGGTCACCGATCCGGCGACGAAACCCCCGCCGAGCACCCGGTCGACCTCACCCACTCCGGTGGGGCGGGCATCGGCTCCACCGTCCACCACCTCACCGATCGGGGTTGGTACCGACTCCGGAGGACCTACCGCCGGTTCAGGACCTGAACCTACGACCTCTTCCACCAGCGTGTTCCAGTCGCCACAACCACCACAACGGCCCGCCCACTGCGGTGTTGACCATCCACAAGTTGAGCAACAGTGCACTGAGCGTGTTCTCGCCATCAAAGAAACCTTACGAGGCCCGAGTGACAGCGCAACGACTAGGAGCCACGATTCCGAAGCAGGTCGTCAAAGCCTCGAACGACCAGATGCTCGGTCCCGTCCGGCACGTCCCCTTCCGGGATAAACAGCCCGGTAGCCAGACCCAGTTCCTGTGCCGCATCGAGATGCTCGGCCCGGTTGGAGAGATAGAAGCAGTCGTAGAGGTCAACCGACATCGTGCGGCGGGTGGCCTCAAACAGCCCCGGATCAGGAAGTCGGGCCCCCACTTCGCCACTAACCAACCACGAGGAGAGCACACCTTCGAGTGACGCCATGCGGCGGAGCCGGTCACCCCAGGCCCGCGGTTGGTTACCAACCGCTGAGACCGGAAGGCGGCTGCTGGCCATCCGCCCCAAGAAGGTGTGTAGGCCAGGAACCAGCCGGAACGACGAAAGGTAACGAGTTTCGATCTCGTCACGTTCTTCTGACAGATCCACTCCCTGCCAGAACTCCTCCGGGCTGATACGACCCAGCGTCAACCGACGATGGAGTTCCCGGACCTGGTCCGGATCAACGTCGGGTCGCAGCCTGGCAACCATCGGTACCAACAGGTCCTTGGCAGGGTCGGCCGGGGTTACCAGCACACCGTGCACGTCGACGATCAGCAGACGCAGCAGTCGGCGTCTCGGCCGACTGGCTTCGGCTTCACGGGTTGCGGCCCGTTCCTGACGTTGGCGTTGATCGCGGCGACGTCGACCCTTCGGGGCTCGGGCCCGAGCCACAAGCCAGCTCCCGAGCCGTGACAACAACACGAGCGCCAACAAAAGCGCGGCGATCTCTGCGACCAGCGCCCATACCCGGGGCAGGAAGGCATCCGACGAAGCCGACGCGTCCACCACGGCCACCTCGTCGCCGTAACGAAACGTCCAGGTCGCCGTATTGTCGACCACCGTTGCCGAGTCCGACAGGGCCGGGCCCGGTAGCTCGACGGCCACCGTAAGCCCCAGTGCAGACTCGAAGGAACCTCCGGCGTCGGTTTCTGCTTGCAGCAGCGACCGCCCGAGCGGTGATCCACCCAACAGCGCCGCCAGCTCCTGATCACCCAACGACTCCAAGTCGGGGGTCGCATCGATGGTCGCGGTCAGTTCGTAGGTCGCTTTGGCGGGATCAATCCCGATCAACGAAAAGTCGTGGTCGCGGTGAAGCGCAACCTCGCGAAACACCAGCCCCGGACCGAAAACCTCATCGAGCACCGTCGGAAGTTCGGAGGCAGAAGCGAACGGCTTGGAGACGGTAAGGCTCAGACCACCGCCATCAAGTTCAGCCGACTCGACCCGCCACCCGGCGTCACTCAGATCCGAAAAGTTTAGATCCGACGGTGAATCCACGAGTTCAGCGGCGGCTTCGGCGTCGGTCTCGACCGTCACCACAACCTCACCGCTGCCATCGGCAGAAACGACAATCCCGACCGACGTATCAACGCGACAAGCCGAAGTCACCAGCAGCAGGACTGCTCCCAGAACCCCGACCCAAACCCGACGCATACCCCCTGAACCTAGACGCTTGACGAGCCGAGTGTGACAACTTGTCCAAGCCGACCGCACCACAGGGGTCGCTCAGGCCCCCGACCATGCACGTTCGAGCGCGGCACCTAGACTCTGGCGGAGCTCAAGGGCCCTTCGGGCACGGATGCTGGCGCGTTACGAGACCCCACGAACAATGAGGACAAGATGAACCAGAAAAGGCAACGAACCGCGACGCAGTCCGATGGAACATCGTTGGTGAATGGCTTCACCATCGGGGTCGTGGTCGCCGTCGTCATCGGGGCCATGATGATCTTCACCATCCGCTCAGGGTCTGAAAACGCCGAGGTGGAGACCGGGTTCACCGAAACCGCTCCGGTTGAAGTTGTCGGAACCCCACTCAGCGATTTTGATGCCAACATCACCGACCCGGAGATCGGCAACCCGGCGCCATCGCTGGTCGGCGTTGACTTCAACGGGAACGAAAGCCAGGTTGAAACCACCGGCAGCCCTCAAGCCGTCCTGTTCGTGGCTCACTGGTGCCCGCATTGCCAAAATGAGGTGCCGGTGGTGCGTGCGCTTCGAGCCTCCGGCACTTGGCCCGCCGACGTGAAACTGACCACCATCGCCACCTCGACCAGCAGCACGCAAAACAACTATCCACCGTCGGCCTGGTTGGCCCGTGAAGGACTCACCGTGCTGAGCGACACCGTGCTGGTCGACTCCGAATCCGGAGATGCGTTGCATGCCTACGGAGGTTCCGGTTTCCCCTATTGGGTGTTCCTTGATGCTTCCGGCAACGTGGTCATGCGGTCCTCGGGCGAACTCGGCGAGCAGGCCATCAAAGGCATCGTCGACACCTTGGCTGGCTGAGCCGACGCCGCTGGTCCCTTCCCCAGTCGAAAGCTGCGGCCCCCTACTGGGGGGTTGGGCGACGTGACGAAAGCGCGAGGCAGACCCCTTGGGTCGCAAACGACACCCAAGCCATGGCCGCCAGACTGAGGAAACCAAACTGCCGGAAGTAAGGAACTGAACACGGCACATCTGCGGCGCAGGAGTCGCCGAGCAGTCCCGGGTTCCACTCGCCGAGATAGTGATACGTCGAGACCAGCATCCCTAACCCCAGCACCGGGAGGACGTAGATCCGGATTGCTACATCTCGCCGGTAGGCGGCGATCGGCAGGATCACCGCCATTGGAAACGCGGCGATTCGTTGGAACCAGCACAGCTTGCACGGGGTGAAACCGGCCGACTCGCTAAACCAGAGACTCCCGAGCACCGTTACCACCGCGACCACCGCAGCCAAACCCAGCAGCGACGGGCCGAGTTCTTCTAGCCGTTGCCGGGCGGTGGCCGAACGCAACGAAACCAGCCAGAGCAGCACCAGCGCGCCGGTCAGCAGTCCCGCCCCGACGGTGAGCAGGCCGGTGAACAACTCCACCTGGCTAGTGCTCATTGCCACAATCAGGATGGGAGCGCCTCGCCGCCATCAAGTGCTCCCTCAAACTCGGGGGCTGGAGGCTCGAAGCCTTCAATGGCCCGGAACACGACCTGCAAGTCACCCGCCGATTCAGGGTCTGGAGCAACGTCGACGATGACAATCTCACCGGCACGGAACTCCTTGACCAACAGGCGCTCCGACAACGGATCTTCGACCATCCGCTGAATGGCCCGGCGCAACGGCCGAGCCCCCAGCGTCGGATCGTACCCCTTGTCAGCCAAATGATCTTTCGCGGCATCGGTCAACTCAAGACCCATTCCCTGCCCGGCCAACTGCTCTGCGGTGCGAGCAATCAGCAGATCGACGATCTGGCGAACTTCGGGCTGGGACAGTTCGTGGAACACGATGGTGTCGTCGATCCGGTTCAGGAACTCCGGCCGGAAATGCGCCTTCAGCGCGTCGCTGACCTTTTCTTTCATGCGTTCATAACTCACGGCTTCATCGGCTTTAGTGAAGCCCAGATTGGCCTTGCGCAGATCTTGAGTTCCCAAGTTTGAGGTCATGATCAGCACGGTGTTCCGGAAATCAACCGAACGGCCCTGCGAGTCGGTCAAACGACCCTCTTCGAGGATCTGCAGCAACGTGTTGAACACATCCGGGTGCGCTTTTTCCACCTCGTCGAACAACACCACCGAGAACGGTTTGCGGCGCACCTTCTCGGTGAGCTGACCACCTTCGTCGTAACCGACATAGCCCGGAGGCGAACCAACAAGCCGACTGACCGTGTGCTTTTCCTGGTACTCGGACATGTCGAGGCTGATCAGTGATGTCTCATCGCCGAACAGGAACTCGGCCAAGGTCTTGGCCAATTCGGTCTTGCCAACCCCCGACGGGCCCAAGAAGATGAACGAACCGCTGGGGCGTTTGGGATCTTTCAGACCGGCCCGGGTGCGCCGGATGGCCTGACTGACCGCCTTGATGGCGTCTTGTTGACCGATCACCCGCTTGTGGAGTTCGTCTTCCATCCGCAGCAGCTTCTGGGTTTCTTCTTCGGTCAGCTTGTACACCGGGATCCCGGTCCACATCGACAACACTTCGGCGATCGCTTCCTCGTCGACTTCGTCGAAAAGGTCGAGGCCGCTGGCCTTCGCTTCGGACTCCATCGACTCGCGACGGGCCAACAGTTCCTTTTCTTTGTCCCGCAGCCGCCCGGCTTCTTCGAACTGCTGCGAGTCGACCGCTTCTTTCTTGAGCCGGACCACCTCGGCGATTTCACCTTCGAGTTCTTTGTATTCCGGCGGGGTTTCCATCCGCTTGATCCGCAGCCGAGAACCTGACTCGTCGATGAGGTCGATGGCCTTGTCCGGGAGTTGACGATCCGCGATGTAGCGGTCGGCGAGGTTGGCGGCCGCCACCAGCGCCTGATCGGTAATGGTCACGCGGTGATGGGCTTCGTAACGGTCGCGTAGCCCCTTGAGGATCTCGATGGTGTGCGCCACCGACGGTTCCTCGACGATGACCTTCTGGAAGCGACGCTCCAACGCCGCGTCCTTCTCGACGTGCTTGCGGTATTCGTCCAGAGTTGTCGCACCGATGGTCTGCAACTCACCGCGAGCCAGCATCGGCTTGAGGATCGACGCCGCGTCGATCGCTCCTTCAGCCGCACCTGCGCCAACCAGCGTGTGGATCTCGTCGATAAACAAAATGATGTCGCCGTGGGATTTGATCTCTTTGAGCACCTTCTTGAGGCGCTCTTCGAAATCACCGCGGTAGCGAGAACCAGCCACCAGCGAACCTAGATCAAGCGTGTAGAGCTGTTTGTTGCGGAGCGTTTCTGGAACATCGTCGGCGACGATGGCCTGGGCTAGGCCCTCAACCACCGCGGTCTTGCCGACCCCCGGCTCACCGACCAGCACCGGGTTGTTCTTGGTGCGACGGCTCAGGATCTGCATCACTCGTTCGGTTTCACGACTGCGGCCGATCACCGGGTCGAGCGCCTTGTCGCGAGCGGCCTGGGTTAGGTTGCGCCCGAACTGATCTAGCACCGTCGAACCCGAAGACGAGTCGCTACCCGACCCACCGGCAGGGGTCCGCTCGCCGGTACCCGAACCGGCTTCAGCGCCGGCCCCGGAACCCGAATAGCCCGAGAGCTGCTGGATCACCTGTTGACGGACCCGGCTCAGGTCAGCACCGAGCTTGACCAGAACTTGGGCCGCCACGCCTTCACCTTCACGGATAAGCCCCAGCAGGATGTGTTCGGTCCCGATGTAGTTGTGGCCCAACTGAAGGGCTTCGCGAAGGCTGAGCTCCAACACCTTCTTGGCCCGCGGCGTGAAGGGAATATGGCCGCTCGGCGACGCCCCACCCTGACCGATGATCTCCTCGACCTGACTGCGGACTGCTTCCAGACTGATCCCCAACGACTCCAACGACTTGGCCGCCACGCCCTCACCTTCGTGGATCAGACCGAGCAGGATGTGTTCAGTCCCGATGTAGTTGTGGTTCAGGAGGCGTGCTTCCTCTTGGGCCAGCACGACCACCCGTCGAGCCCTATCGGTAAACCGCTCAAACATCGGGTGAGTCCCTTCAGAATCGTCGACGTTTCGTGGGCCGAAACCGACCCTTTCCCGAGTGTACCGGCGAGGTAGGTCACGATGCCTTCCCGGCCGACCGTTCTTTTCGCCACCGCATCGGACAATCAGCTTCGACCGATGGGCACCAGCCCAACGATCACAATCCCGCTTGGCTTGGCTGAACCCTGAATCTGCAACCTAACGTGGAGGTCATGGCCAACCCGCTAGCCATTCTTCCCGAACTCGAATCTGACCTGAAGCGAACCGAGCAGGAACTCTTGCAGACCGTTTCCTCCGGTGTCAGCTTTATGACCGAAGTCGCCAGCCACCTGATCAAGGCGGGCGGCAAACGGGTTCGCCCCGGATTCGCCATGGCTTCTTCGTCGGTGCTCGACCCTGACGGCAAACCGGCCACCATGGACGTCATCCGGGGTGGTTGCGCCGTTGAACTCGTTCACATCGGCTCGCTGTACCACGACGACGTGATGGACGATGCCACCACCCGACGCAGCGTCAAAAGCGTCAACGCCGAATGGGGAAACCTGCGGGCCATCTTGGCTGGCGATTATCTGCTGGGCCGGGCCTCGGAGTTGGCTGCGGCCCTCGGCACTGAAGTCGCAGGGTTATTGGCCAATACCATCACCCAACTGTGCGAAGGCCAGATCCTCGAACTGGAAACCGCCTACAACCCTGACCGCACGGTGGACATCTACGAGCGGTCCATTTCAGGCAAAACCGCATCGCTGCTGGCCTCAGCGTGTCGCATTGGTGCGCTGGTGAACGAACTCCCCCGACCGGTCACCGATTCGCTCACCGAATTCGGATTGTCCTACGGGATGGCGTTCCAGATCGTTGACGACATTCTCGACATCGTCGCCACCGACGAACAGCTCGGCAAACCAGCCGGGAACGACCTGCTCGAAGGCATCTACACCCTTCCGGTGCTGCACGCACTCGGCGATGACCGGATCGCCGACGAACTCCGGCCGCTGCTGACCCGAGACATCACCTCCGCTCAGCGGGACCGGGCCCGAGAACTGATCCGGGCCAGCTCCGGTCTGTTGACGGCGCTCGATGTGGCCCGAGGATGGGCCGACAAAGCCGCGGGCACGCTCACCGACCTTCCCGACACCCCAGCTGCTCGCGCCCTGCGGGCGGCCAGCGACGATCTCATCGTCCGGGCCAGCATCCCTCTCGGCTAATTCGCAGGCGCCTGCACACGCGCCCCCTGAAGCGCTAGTTCGGTTGTTCAGGCTTCAAGGTCGGGAACAACACCACATCACGGATCGTGGACGTGCCGGTCAACAACATGACCAAGCGATCAACCCCAACCCCCAAGCCGGCGGTTCCTGGAAGGCCATATTCGAGGGCTCGCAGATAGTCCTCGTCCACCACCATGGCTTCATCGTCGCCAGCGGCCCGATCCGCCTCCTGAGCAACGAACCGTTGCCGCTGCACCGCCGGGTCGGTGAGTTCGGAAAACCCGTTACACAACTCTCGACCGGCCACGATCGCCTCAAACCGTTCGGTGTAACCGGGGCGCTGGCGATGCTCACGAGACAACGGCGACACCTCGACGGGATAGTCGGTGACGAACACCGGTCCCCAAAGCTCCGACTCGGTCGTCTTTTCGTACAGTTCGAGGATCAACTTGCCAGGGCCGTACTGATCTTTCACCTCAACCCCAAACCGCTCGCAGATCGCCCGAAGCTCATCGAGCGGCGTGTCAAGGCTGACTTCAACCCCGGCATGTTCCGCGATGAGTTCTTCCATGGTGGCTCGCCGCCACGGAGTAGAAAGATCAACCGGGCGACCGTCGTAGGTCACGGTGGTAGAGCCCAGCACGTCAACCGCGATCCCGGCCACCAACTCTTCGGTGAGCCGCATCATGTCGGAATGGTCGGCGTAGGCCCAATACAACTCGAGCATGGTGAACTCAGGGTTGTGGCGGCTCGACATCCCCTCGTTTCGAAACACTCGTCCGATCTCAAAAACTTTCTCCATGCCACCAACCACGAGCCGCTTCAGGTAGAGCTCAGGGGCGATCCGCAGATACAGGTCTTGACCCAAGGCATTGTGGTGCGTCACAAACGGTCGGGCCAGCGCGCCACCCGGGATCGGGTGCAGCATCGGAGTCTCAACCTCGACAAAGTCTTGTTCGTGCAGCAGCCGTCGCATCGATGCCACCACCTGGCTGCGTTGCATGAACGCAGTGCGCGACTCCTCAGACACCCAGAGGTCGACGTAGCGCTGCCGGTAGCGGGTGTCAGGATCACTGATCCCGTGCCACTTGTCAGGGAATGGGCGCTGCGAAGGAGCCAGCACCGTCCAAGAATCAACTCGAACGCTCAACTCGCCACGCCGGGTCATCATCACGATGCCGGTGACCGCGATCCAGTCCCCAATCGACAGGTGGGTGAACCCGTCGAAATCGGGGGTGGATTTGGCCGTGGCGAACAACTGAATACGGCCGCTGGAATCTTGCAGCGAACCGAACGCCAACTTTCCTTGGTCGCGGCGCAGCATCAACCGGCCCGCCAACGTAACCACCACCTCGGTCTCGGTGCCCGGCTCAATCCCCGCATGGTCGGAGGCGACCTGGGCGGCCGTGTGGGTTACGTCGTAGCGGTACGGAAGTTCAGTCATGAGACATTTCGTTGATGGACAATACGGAGGCCGTGCAGCGTCAGGAACGGCTCGACGTGTTCGATCGACTCAGCTACCGGCGCAATGAGGTGGGCCAGCCCACCGGTCGCTACCACGTTGATGTCGCCTAGCTCGGCTCGGAAGCGGGCGACCATTCCGTCGATCATCGCCGCGAAGCCGTAGACGGTTCCGCTCTGGATCGACTCGATCGTTGATTTCCCAACCACGCTGCGCGGTTCGACGAGATCCACCGCCCGCAACGCCGCGGCCCGACCAAACAACGCATCAAGGCTGATCTCGATGCCGGGGGCGATCGCACCACCAAGAAACGCACCCTGATCGGAGATGACATCGAAGTTGTTGCCGGTACCGAAATCAACGACCACCGTCGGCCCCCCGTACAGGTCGTAGGCGGCGATCGAATTGGCGATCCGGTCGGCGCCGACCTCTTTGGGATTGTCGTAGAGGATCGGCATGCCGGTGCGAACGCCGGGTTCGATCACCACCGGGTCGAACGGAAAGTAGCGATCGACCATCTGACGAAGGTTGGCGAGGACCCTCGGGACACCAGAACAAATCGCGGCTCCGGTCAGGTCACGATCAAAATCAACCTGAGCGGTTTCCAACAGCGGACGCAGCAGCGCCGAGTATTCGTCACTGGTCCGATCCGCGTCGGTGGAGAGCCGCCAGTGGTCCACCAGACCTACCGACGCGCCGTCGCCCATCTCGGCATCAGGGTCGTAAAGACCCAACACCGTCTGGGTATTGCCGATGTCGATGGTCAGGAGCACGGACGAAACGCTAGCGGGGCTTCAGCCCGGCCCGGTCAGTGGCCGGCCGGGGAAGCGACAAACACCGGGATGGTTCGGCCAGCTGCGCTAGCCGACACGGCGTAGTCGCGATAGGGCGGGTAGACCGCTTCGCCTCGGGCATACCAAGCATCTCGTTCGTCACCGCTCAGCTCGCGGATCCGAAACTCCTGCGGTTCGGGTCCGTCTTGGATCATGACCTGATCTCGGGCCAGCAGGTTGTAGTACCAGCCGGGGTGGTGAGGCATTCCACCTTTGCTGGCGATGATTGCATACTCGCCTTCATGCTCGACCCGCATCAGCGGCACCTTGCGAACCTTGCCGCTGCGATGGCCCACCGTGGTCATCACGATGATCGGGATACCGGTATCCATCAAGGTGTTGGCCTTGGCCCCACCCGACGCCTCATATTCCTCAACCTGCTCAGCGACCCAATCCCAGGTGCTCGGCTCGTACTCGCCTTCGATCCCCACGGTTCCTCCTTGTCTCCGTCAACGGCACCAAACCGAAGCGGATAGCCCCCTGATGATGGCAGATACAACGGCCGACAACGACCCAATCGCTAGGAACCGTTCGAGAGGTCAACCCCATCGTTGTCGATGAGGCGGGTCGTTCCGAAACGTACCGCCAGCAGCAACCGAACCACCCCCGAAAGGTCACCGTCGGCCTGAAGGGTGTCGGCTGGCACCGCCACCGCATAATCAAGCTCGGCATCCGAAGCGGTCCTGACCACCTCAGCCATCCGAACCCCGACCGCTTCCGGGTCGCGCATTCCGGCCGCTAGAAGCTCCAACCCAGCATCCAACGCCCTCCGCAGCACCGTTGCCTGAGTTCGTTGCTCGTCGGTCAGGTACACGTTGCGGCTCGACAAGGCCAGACCGTCAGGTTCACGCACCGTCGGGCAGCCCCGCACAGTCACCGGCAGCGACAGGTCGGTGGTCATGCGAGAAATGATGGCGAGCTGTTGCCAGTCTTTCTCGCCGAAATAGGCCCGACAGGGACCCACCATCGAGAACAACTTGGCGACCACCGTGGCCACGCCGTCGAAATGACCCGGACGCGACGCTCCATCCAGAATGCGGTGCAGCGGCGACACCGAAACCGTGGTCAGGATCGGGCTCGGATACATCTCGTTGACCGACGGTGCGAACACGATGTCGACCTGCTCCTCGCCACAGACCACCAGGTCCTGCTCGAGTTCTCGAGGGTACCGGTCGAGATCTTCATGGGCCGCGAACTGCAACGGGTTGACGAACACGGAGACGACAACACAATCGTTCTCGTCCGCGGCCCGCTGCATCAACGAACGGTGGCCAGCGTGCAACGCCCCCATGGTGGGCACGAAGCCAACGGAGCGGCCCTCGGCTCGCGCCGAACCCAGCACCGTGCCCAGATCCTCAACGGTGCGTAGCAGCGTCGGTGTGGTCACCGAGACTCTCCCTGACCGTCACGGATCAACCGTCGAGCCAGTTCCAGCAGCGCGTCGTAGGCTGCGAGTTCGTCAGGTAGGCGCCGTTGCAGGGCATCCCGGTGGGCTTCGATGGTCGCCTCGTCACCTCGGGCGGCAGGACCGGTCAGCGCCGCCGCGGGCCCCAGTTCGCTCGCGTTGTCTAGGGCGTGCCGAGCCAGAGCAAACAGGGCCTCAAGCGGAACCCCGGCGGCCCCGCCCAGACGTTCAACCTGGCCGAGCAAGGCGACCAGATGGTTGGCGGCCACCGCAGCAGCCGCGTGGTACAGCGGACGATCCTGATCCTCGACCGAGAAGGTTTGGCCGCCCAGATCTGCCGCGAGTTCACCAACTAGCGGATCTCCGGCGATCGCAAACCACCCGCCGAGCAGACGCTGCGCCCCCACCACCGGGTTCGGCAACGATGTCAACGGGTGCAGCGCAGCAACTCGATGATGGCCGGCCAGCACGTCGAGTCCCAACGACCCGGCCACATGCGCGACCACCGCCGAATCTGGGGTGACCGTGGCGGCCACCTCCGCCACCGATTCGTCGGGGGTGGCGATCAGCAGCAGATCCACATCGCCTGCGGCATCGGTGAGGTCAACTCCCCGCCCGCACATCTCAACGACGTCCCATCCGCTGAGGTTGTCGATCGCTCCTGCGAATGATCGACCCGCTCGACCCGAACCGATGATGCGTACCGTTCTCATGACCACCTCGTCACAACCCGGCCAGCGGGCCCAGACTACGCACCCCTTCGGCTTGAGCCGCCGCTGCGACGTCGTAGGCATCGGGGAGAAGATCCGGAGCAAGGTCAGCCAACGGAACCAACACGAAGGCCCGGTCAAACATTCGGGGATGGGGAACCTCAAGGTCGGGTTCGGTCACCGATTCTCCATCAATCCAGAGCACGTCCACGTCAAGAGTTCGAGGCCCCCAGCGAACGGTTCGTACCCGCTGGGCCGCGGCTTCGCGTTGCTGGCAGAGATCGAGCAGCTCCCGGGGTGAACGCGCCGTATGCAGTTCCACCACCACATTCAGGAACGGTTCTTGTTCCACCCCGCCAACCGGTTCGGTCTCGAACGCCCCGGACACCGCAACCACTTCGGGAAGGGCGGCCACCGCCTCACGGACGTAGGCAACCCGATCCCCCATGTTCGACCCCAGCCCCAGAAAGGCCCGGCGCAGAACCGGGTCGGTCATCGCCGAACCGTGACTCGGATCCCGCTTGATGCCAGATCCTGCGTTACCGGAGGGCGAAGTTTGCGCACCTCAACGCTGACCTCAACCATACGATCGTCAACCAGAACGGCTTTGGCGACCCGGGCCGCCATCCGCTCGAACAACTGGAACGTTTCGTTGGCCGTTACCTGCTCGATCCGGTTGAGGATTGCGCCATAGTC
The DNA here is from genome assembly GCA_017852795.1 of Candidatus Neomicrothrix sp. Lineage (GTDB taxonomy): Bacteria > Actinomycetota > Acidimicrobiia > Acidimicrobiales > Aldehydirespiratoraceae > UBA11606. Next base: position 15,422 of record JAFMKU010000025.1, on the reverse strand, counting down.
CAACGTGTCGTCTAGCCGGTCCGACTCGGTAGCCGCCGTCACATCGGCGACCACATCAACGTCGAACTCATAGGGCTGGCGGCGGTTTTGTTCCTCGGGCAGTGCGCCGCAGATGCACATGAGGCGGAGTCCACGAAGTTGGATGGTCTGTGGACGTTGCACGTCAGGCTTCCTCAGCGTCCTGACCGTCAGCATCGACGCGGTCAGGGTCCATGTCTTCACCGAGGTCTTCTTCGCTGACCTCAAGGAAGGCCCCTACCGGCACCTCGGACGGGTGCTCACAGCGAGGGACCAACGCCACCAGGGCGCGGGCTTTCTGATCAAGTTCCCGTTCAAACAACCGCTCGGTGATCGTGATGGCGTCAGGGCCAGTGGGGACCAACTCCATCCACAGCAGGTACGAAGCGACCAGACCCAACAACAGGTCACCGACCTGTTCACGGTGCACGATGATCTTGTCGCCTTCCTGCACATGGTCGCGGATAGAGGACATCGCCCGGGTCAAAGACAGCGGTCCCGTCCCGCCAAACGGCACATGATGGAACGGAACTCCCATCTCGTCATAGCTCTGAAGGTTCTGGTTCGACCCGCACAACGACATCACGTAGTCGAAGCCTTGCTGGCGAATCCAGATGATCTCTTCTTGGCGGCGAACCTTGCGATGCCCAGCTCCGTAGCCTCCAGGCCGTTCGCAGACCGCTACCCGATCCTTGATCACCCACGTGAAATGGCGGGGTTGAATGCCCTGCGCCCATTTACCTCTCATCGAGAAATCACCCCCACAGCGTGGACCGTAGCGCGCACATCATGAACTCGGACCATGTCGGCGCCAAGGAATGCTGACCAGGTGGCGGCCGCCAGCGACCCTTCCAGCCGGTCATTTACCGGTATCGGGCCAACATCGTCGCCACGAACCGTCCGGTCGCTGAGCTGGTGCAGTACACCGATCGTCTGCTTTCGACTGGCGCCGACCAGAACCGGGGCACAGCGTCGGAACCGGTCAACGTTGGCCAACAGTTCCAGATTGTGCTCGAACGTCTTGCCAAACCCGATCCCCGGATCAACCCACAGGTCCGTGACACCCGCTTTTCGCCCTCGGTCGGCGGCCTCAGCAAGGAACGTCGCGACCTCCTCCACCACGTCGTCGTACACCGGATCGTCTTGCATGGTGGCGCTCGGCCCGAGGGTGTGCATGGCCACCCAGCCGGCGCCGTGAGCCGCCGCAACTTGCTCGAGGGAGGCGCTGACGTCGTTGATGATGGACGCCCCGGCCCGAAGCGCGGCCTCGGCCACTTCGGCTTTGGTCGTGTCTACCGAAAGCACTGCGTCGGGGCGAGCCCGGTGTAGTCCTTCAATGACCGGCACCACCCGGTCAAGTTCGCAACGGAGTTCAACTGGCTGCGCCCCCGGACGGGTTGATTCACCACCAATGTCGAGCACGTCGGCGCCCTGATCGAGCAACGACAGGCCGTACGCCAACGCAGTCGCCGTTTCGAGGTGCTCTCCCCCGTCGCTGAACGAGTCGGGAGTCACGTTGACGATCCCCATGACCTTGGTCATGCGGGGACCTAGGAGTTTCGGCCCAGGAAGCGCATCGCTTCGGCCCGGGTGGCAACGTTCTCACGGAAAATCCCCGTGACCGATGACGTCACCGTCGAACTCCCGGCCTTGCGAACCCCGCGCATGGACATGCAGAGGTGTTCGGCTTCGATGACTACCAGAACCCCGCGGGGTTTCAGCATCTCCTCTAGGGAGTCCGCCACCTGCTTGGTGAGACGCTCCTGAACCTGCGGACGCTTGGCGAACCCGTCAACGAGCCGAGCGATCTTGGAAAGACCGGTGACATTTCCCGAACTGTTCGGGATGTAGGCGACATGGGCCGTTCCGAGGAAGGGGATCAGATGATGCTCGCACAGCGAATACAGCGGGATGTCGCGAACCATGACCATCTCATCGTGGTTGGCTTCGAAGGTGGTGGCGAGATGCCGGGCCGGGTCTTCGTGAAGCCCGGAACAGATCTCGGCATACATGCGCGCCACTCGCTGCGGGGTGTCCAGCAGACCGTCGCGGGTCGGGTCTTCGCCAATCGCGGCGAGGATCTCGGCAACCGCGGCCGCGATCCGTTCCTGATCCACTTCTGGTGCGTGCACACCATCGATGAGCGGACGGGTCTTCTGAGAATCGGTCACACCGTTGAGGCTAGCGAATGGCTAGGTCGGGTCGAACACGCGTAGAGCATCAAGTTCTCGGTAATGTTCGGCCACGTCGAGCCCGTAGCCGACCAGAAAGTCCGGTGGGATCGGAAAACCGAAGTACTTGGCACCTGAGTCGGACGCCCCTTCACGCACCAACAATGCACAGATTTCGAGGCTGGCTGGCTGCCGATCCCCCAGTACTTCTTTGAGGTACGCCAACGTCAACCCCGAATCGACGATGTCCTCGACCAGGATGACATCGCGACCTTTGATATCGGTTTCGAGGTCTTTGACGATCCGAACCACTCCGCTCGAAACGGTTCCTTCCCCGTAAGAGGAGACGGCCATGAAATCGAACTCCACTGGCAGGTTGATGGCCCGGGCGAGATCGCTCATAAACACGAACGCCCCTTTGAGCACCCCGACCAGCAACGGTCGACGTCCGGCGTAGTCCGCGGTGATTTCGGCTCCTAACTCGTTCACCCGGCGGGCGAGTTCGTCGGCAGGGATCACCACACGCCCCAGAGAACCAGCAGGAAGTCCACTCACGAAGCGAACCGTAGCGCCCTCGGCCCGAACCCTCCAACGCAACCGGTGGCGAACCGGTGCGATCGACACCGCAAAACGAGACAGGGGCCCGGACCTGTGCGGTACCGGACCCCCGTCTGGGATCATTGGGATGCCAGAGGCATCACATCATGCCCATGCCACCCATGCCGCCCATCGGGTCGCCAGCCGGCATCGCCGAAGCTTCCTCGGGCTTGTCGGCGATCAACGCCTCGGTGGTAAGCAGCAGACCAGCAATCGAAGCCGCGTTCTGCAACGCAGCCCGGGTGACCTTGACCGGGTCAATGACACCGGCGTCAATCAGGTCGACCATCTCGCCGGTGGCGGCGTTGAAGCCAGTCGAGCCCGACTCGGATTCGACACGCTGCACGATTACGGCACCTTCATGGCCCGCGTTGGCGGCGATCAAACGAGCTGGCGCGTCGAGCGCAGCAAAGATGATGCGAGCGCCAGTGGCCTCGTCGCCGGAAAGCGACTCGATCACCGGGGTGATTGCGGCACGGCTACGAAGCAGTGCGGTGCCACCACCGGCAACGATCCCTTCCTCAATGGCGGCCCGAGTCGCGGAGAGCGCATCTTCGATCCGATGCTTCTTCTCTTTGAGTTCCACTTCGGTGGCGGCACCAACCTGAACGACGGCAACGCCGCCCGCCAGCTTGGCCAGACGCTCCTGAAGCTTCTCGCGATCCCAGTCGGAGTCGGTGTTGTCGATCTCAGCCTTGATTTGAGCCACACGGCCATCCACGTCGGCCGGGTCGCCCGCACCTTCGACCAGCGTGGTCTCGTCTTTGGTGACGACAACCTTGCGGGCCGAACCCAACAGGCTCAGGTCGGCAGTGTCGATCTTGAGACCGACTTCCTCGGCAATGACCTGACCGCCGGTCAGGATCGCCATGTCCTGGAGCATCGCCTTGCGACGTTCACCAAAGCCTGGCGCCTTGACCGAAACTGAGTTGAAGGTGCCACGGATCTTGTTGACCACCAACGTGGCGAGCGCTTCACCTTCGACATCCTCGGCGATGATCAACAGCGGTTTGCCCGACTGCATGACCTTCTCAAGGAGCGGCAGCAGTTCCTGCACGTTCGAGATCTTGCCCTGCACCAACAGGATGTACGGATCTTCAAGCACCGCTTCCTGACGCTCCAGGTCGGTCACGAAGTACGGCGACAGGTAGCCCTTGTCGAACTGCATACCTTCGACGAAGTCGAGGTCCATCCCGAAGGTGTTGGACTCCTCAACAGTGACAACCCCGTCCTTGCCGACCTTGTCGATCGCTTCGGCGATGACCTCGCCAATGGAGGGATCAGCGGCCGAAATCGACGCAACCTGAGCAATCTTGTCCTTGCTGTCATCGACCTGCACGGCCTGGCCAGCAAGGTTTTCGACCGCAGCCGCAACTGCCTTCTCCATGCCCTTCTTAAGGCCCATGGGGTTCGCTCCGGCCGCGACGTTACGCAGACCTTCACGAACGAGCGCCTGAGCAAGCACGGTGGCGGTGGTGGTGCCGTCACCGGCGATGTCGTTGGTCTTGGTTGCTACTTCCTTGACCAGCTGGGCACCCATGTTTTCGAACGGGTCTTCGAGCTCGACCTCGCGAGCAATCGACACACCGTCGTTGGTGATGGTGGGGGCACCGAACTTCTTGTCGAGGACGACGTTCCGGCCTTTCGGGCCGAGGGTCACCTTGACCGCGTCCGCAAGCTTGTTGACGCCCGCCTCGAGACCGCGCCGGGCCTCTTCGTTGAACTTCAGAATTTTACTCATGGTCAGAACCTCAGCTGATCTTGGCGAGCACGTCGCGGGCGTTCAGAATGAGGACCTCTTCACCAGCGACGGTGATCTCGGTGCCGCCGTACTTGCTGTAGACGACGATGTCACCAACCGCGATGTCCATCGGGACGAGGTCGCCGCTCTCTGAACGACGGCCGGGGCCGACCGCCAGAACTTCGCCCTGCTGGGGCTTTTCCTGGGCGGTGTCGGGAATGACAAGACCACTCGCGGTGGTGGCTTCGGCTTCACTAGAACGGACCACGATGCGGTCTTCAAGGGGCTGCAGGCTCATTCGATCCTCCGAGATCGTGTTGTCAGCATTACGTGCGTTTTGCACAGTTGGAATGACCTCCGCCAGCGCTTAGCACTCACGAACGTCGAGTGCTAACGATAGAACCGGACCGGCGGAGCAACAACCCTCCCGACCCAACTCTCCCCAACGAAAAACCGATCGTGATCGGCGCTAGATCGAAGGCAACCGCAACGACGGTTCCGCCCCGATCGTCATTGCCGACGGACCATCGGCTTGAAGGCGCCACCAGCCGGCAGCCGCCACCATCGCGGCGTTATCTGTGCACATCGCCCGGCTCGGCAGAAAGGCTCGGTACCCGTCGGCCACGCAGACGTCGAGCAGCTTCTCTCGCAGCCGCGAGTTGGCGGCCACTCCCCCGGCCAGACAGAGCCCTTTGGCCCCGACCTCTCGGGCCGCCCGCCGAGCCTTGTCCACCAACACGTCAACGACCGCTTCCTGGAACGATGCGGCCACATCGTTGACGTCAACATCAGGGTGTTTGCGAACGTGGTTGACTACCGCCGTCTTGACCCCTGAGAACGAAAAATCCCATCCGTCATGGGCCATAGCGCGCGGGAACGAAATCGCGGTTGGGTCGCCGTCCACTGCCAGTCGGTCGATCACCGGACCACCTGGGTAGCCAAGGTTCATGTACCGAGCCACCTTGTCGAAGGCTTCACCGGCGGCATCGTCAAGCGTGCTCCCCAACACCCGGTAACGAAGGTGGTCTTCCATCACGATCAACATCGTGTGCCCGCCACTAACCAACAGGAACACCATCGGCATTTCTAGGTCTGGCTCCTCAAGGAACGCCGCGTAAAGGTGCGCTTCGAGATGGTTCATCCCCACCAGCGGGACTCCCCACACCAGCGACAGCGCTTTGGCCGCGGACAAGCCAACCAGCAACGCCCCAACCAACCCAGGGCCGTGGGTCACTGCCACTGCCTCGACCTCGTTATCGGCCACCCCGGCCTCTACCAGTGCCTGGCTCACCACCGGCATCAAGAGTTCGACGTGGGCCCGACTCGCCACCTCAGGCACTACCCCACCGAACCGCTGGTGCAGTTCGATCTGGCTCGAAACGACCGACGACAACACGTCGGTTCCCCGCACGACCAGCGCAGCGGCCGTCTCATCGCAGCTTGTTTCAATCCCCAAGATCCGGTCAGCTGTTGACCTGGTCGGGCTACCTGTCGTCATCATGCCACCCTCTCAGATACCGCCACATCGGCAGCAACTTCTCGAAGTCGCTCCTTGGCGCCTTCACTGTCAAGATCGTGCAGCCACATGATGAGCGCATCCTCAACCGGGTCGCGGTAGTAAGCGGGGCGGACCCCAGCCGGGGCAAACCCCAGCCGGCGATACATCCGCTGGGCCCGCAACGAGTTGACCCGAACTTCCAACGTGGACGCCGCGGCCCCCGCCGCTTGCCCCGCTCGAAGGAGTTCGAGGCAGAGCAAAGTCGCGACCCCTCGACCCTCAACCGCCGGGTTCACGGCCACAACGGTGATGTGCAATTCGTCAACCATCAGCAACGAGCTGGCGTGCCCCACCAACTGGTCTCCCAGCCAGGCCACCAAATGATTTCGACCTTCGCTGCCCAGCTCGCGTTCCCAGGTCGCCTGCGACCAAGGATCGGGAAAACAGTTGGCATCCAACGACCGGACCGACGCAATGTCGTCACCGGTCATCGAGGAAATCACCAACTCGGCCATCAGCTCGGCGTCTCCCACTTAGCTTCGGCATCCGGCCGACGGAGATACAAGGGGCGAATCTGGTCGGGTCGCACGAAGTCTTCTCGCAGGGCCCGGGCGTGAGCTAGGCCAACCAACGTTGCCGCCGACGGAAACGCATGGCTTTCATCAGCCACTTCGGTGCCGGACAGGTTCTCCCACTGGTCGCGGTACTGAAGTGCACCGTCTCCGACCAGCAGGACTTCTTCACCTTCGGCCATGATCGCCGAACGAAGCTCGTCGGGGGTGCCAACCGCCGGTTCGGTTTCGCGCTGCACCCCACCGGGAACGGCACGATACGACGCGTGAAAAACTTCACCCCGGCGAGCGTCGACCACGGCCATGATCCGCCGACCTGACAACGCCACCGGGAAGGCCAGAAGGTCCAGTGACGTCACCCCGATCATCGGGACCCGCAGGGCCGTTGCGGTAGCCAACGCGGTCGTCACCCCTACCCGCAGACCGGTGAACAACCCTGGGCCAATGTCCACGGCTACCGCCCCGATCGACGAAAGCGAAACCCCTGCCTGCTCGCAGACGAACTGAATCTGTGGCGCCAACGATTCGGCGTGGCGGCGGCCGCGAGATGAATGCGCCGAGGCAATGATCCCCTCATGTCCACCAATCGCACAGCCCACCCGGGCGGTTGCCGATTCGATCCCCAAAATAAGCATCAGGCCACCAACCAGGGTCCGACCGCAGCGCTCAACGCACCGGAACGACTCGTCCAACTCCGACCCATCGACGACAGCAGGATCTGGCGTTCGTCGTCATCGTCGCCCAACGTGATCTTTACCTCAAGGCGATCTCCGGGCAGCGCAGGCAAGATCCTGTCCCCCCATTCGATGAGCGTGACTCCATCTTCGAGAAGTTCCGGGATCGCCAGATCCTCGGCTTCGCCGAGTTCCTCAACTCGGTACGCATCCAGATGGTTGATCACCAGATCACCGACGTAGCGGTTGGCCAGCGTGAACGTCGGACTCGTTACCGGTTCTGCTACCCCACGAGCCCGGGCAAATCCCTGAGTGAAATGGGTCTTGCCGGCTCCTAAGTCGCCAACCAGAACCAACAAGTCCCCGACCCCGACCAGAGCCGCGATTGCCCCAGCAAGCGCTCGCGTCTGGTCAACGTCTCTGGTTCGGCACAGCAACATGAACGCCTCGATGGTCGGCGGCTACCGGGAAAGGTTAGCGACGCTGTCGCCGATGGCCGCCTCAGTAGCCAGAACCGCGAGGTAGCGAACGTGATCTACATCGGCGGGGCAGGTACCGGTCGCGGCGGCAACGAACCCGTCACCGTCAGTTCCCATGTGGGGTGGTGAAACCGCTCTGGCCAAACCGTCGTGGGCTCCTTGGGCAACCACCAGACAACCCGCCGAATCAAGGCTGGCGTTGGTCACCACCACGCCGATGACGGTGTTCCCGAACGGCCGACGATCTTCGGGCCAGACCGCCTGCCCAACCCGAGCCCGATCATCAACCTTGGCCACCGCGTCAGGCATCACCTCACCGGCCGCGTTGACGGCAACGATCGTGCTCACCACCAGATCTCCGTCGCGAATACTGAACAGGCCAAGACCACCATCGGTGGCGAATTCGACTCCTCGCCATTTGCCGATTGTGGCTCCGGTTCCCGCCCCGACCTGACCCGATTCGGGATGCGCGGTGGCCGCCGCCAACGCCTCGGCCCCGGCGGTGGCGTCAGGTCGAGCGGACGGATCACCAACCCCCAGATCAAACAAGCCAAGTCCAACCACGATCGGCACCGGGCCATAAGCGGTCGCAAACCCAACTCCTTGGGCTGCAAGCGATGCGACGACACCGTCGCAGGCCGAGAGGCCAAACGCCGATCCGCCGGTGAGCACTACCGCATGGACCTCGTCGACGGTGCGGCTCGGATCCAGCAACGCGAACTCACGGGTAGCCGGCGCTCCGCCTCGTATCTCCCCCGACCCGATGGTGCCGGTCGGAAAACGAACCACGGTGCAACCGGTGCGTCCCACCCGGTCCGTCCAATGGCCGACGGTCACCCCGTCTGCGAGTTCCATGGCGCGAACCTAGTCGCTGGACAGAACCGTTCGAACCCGATCCGCCAGATCGGAGGCCACAAGACCCCGAACGCCCCGACCCGCTTCGGCATGGACCCAAGCGGCCGCAGCCGCGGCTGCTAACGGTTCGCATCCTTGGGCGAGTGCGGCCCCCACCATGCCAGCCAGCACATCGCCGGTACCGGCGGTCGCCAGCGAGGCATCACCGTTGGCAACGAGACGTACCCGCCCGTCGGGAGCGGCAATCACCGACGTCGGACCCTTTCGAAGCACCACCGCGTTCAACGACGAGGCAAGAGCACGAGTATCGGTCAAGCGATCACCCGTGTCGGAACCACCAAGTCGAGCAAACTCACCATCGTGCGGGGTCACGACCGTCGCCGCCGACCGGGCAGACACTCGGGCCAGCAGACCTGGCTGCAAGGCGTCACCGTCGAGCACCAGCGGACGATCGACCATCAGCAACGCGTCAATGTCGGGTTCGGTTGTCGCCCCCAACCCTGGGCCCACCACCAGCGCCCGAATCCGATCCAAAGCCGACGCCGCGACCGGACCCCAACCTTGCGGCGGGAGCGCGAATCCGACCGCTTCGCGAGGATCGTCAACCCCGTCGCGGCCCGGTATCGCTAGCTGCACATAGCCGGCTCCGAATCGCAACGCCCCAGCCGCGGCCAGACGCGGGGCGCCGGTCATTGAGCTCGAACCGCCAACGACGCGCACCGCGTGAAGCCACTTGTGGGCATCGACGGAACGCCGAGGAAGCCACTCGGTCACATCGGCTCGTTCCACCAACCCGACCGTTGAACGGCTCACGTCAAGTCCGATGTCAACCAGTTCCACCACCCCGGCGAGCGTTCGACCGGGACCAAACAGCAGACCCGGTTTGAGCGCTGCGAACGTCACGGTGACCTGGGCCGGGGCTGGCTCACCTAGCCGGGCCCCTGACTGTCCGTCCACCCCGGACGGGATATCGACCGCCAACACCGGGGTTCCGTCCGGCACTAACGGAAAGGTATAGGGGCGCGACAGTCCGGTCCCGAACGCGGCATCGATCACCAGATCAGCCGGAGGAAGCGACGGGCTCATCGGATCAACGAACTGCACCCGAACCCCGGCCCGCTCCAGTCGCCGACCGGCCACTCGACCATCGGCCCCGTTGTTGCCTGGACCGGCGACCACCACCACCCGCCGGCCGTAGGCCCCACCGAGAAGTCGTAACGCAACCCGAGCGACCGCTGAACCGGCCCGTTCGATTAGCACCTCGGCCGGTTCCGGCGCGGCGGCGTCGATCGCCGCCATCTCCGCCGGCGTCACGACGGGTTTCACGAGCCCAAAGCCACCACAATCGCTTCGGCCACGGTGTCGGTGTGGCTCAAGCTGATCTCGAACCGGGCCACGCCTCGCTGACCGGCAAACTCGGCTGCTGAACCATGCAGCACCAGTTCCGGATGCCCATCGTCGTGGCGGACCACTTCGATCTCGGCAAACCGCATCGCTCCCAGCCCGACCTTCAACGACTTGAGCACCGCTTCTTTGGCGGCGAACCGAGCGGCAAGCGGCCGGGCCGGATCACCAGAACTATCGGCGTAGCGCAATTCTTCCGGGCAAAACAGCCGGTCGCGCATCCCCGGGGTCCGAGCCAGCACGTCCCGGAACCGGTCAATATCCACAAGGTCGATTCCTACACCGATCACGTTTCGACCCTATCGGAGGACGAGCGGTCGGTAACGGTCGTCAACTGCTCCGCCAACGGTCAGCGAGATCGTTGATCGGCAGGGTCAGCAGGTCAACCACGCTCTGATCGGCCAAAAGATCCTCACGGAACACCGCTTCGGTTTCCAGCACCGCGTCTCGAACAGCCGAATACCGGTTTCGGTATCCCTGGAGCACCCCCCGACACGCGGTGGTCGACAACTGGTCAACCAACACCACGTGCAACAAGGTCAGACCGGTCGTCACCTTGCCTTTGACCTCAGGAACGATGACCACGGTGCGTCCGTCGTGGCGACCGCGAGCGACGAACACCCGACGTTCCAACGCCACCTGATGCTTGGTGCCCCGAAGGACCGGGCTTCGGTCGGTACGTGACGGAATGTTTGTTGAGACACCGGCCCGATCAACCACCACTGCGGTTGCTTCATCAGAACCATCAACCTCGAGACCTTCGATCCGGTATCGGGTATGGCCGACGACTTCGTGCACCGCTGGATCAAGGTCGGCCAGCGCTCGCAGCGATCCGTAACTCAACCGATCCCGCGGTGCGCCAGCTTCGAGCACCGCTCGGCTCAGGTTGTTGGCCAGCAGCGTCTCGTCCGACCGGGAAATCCCGACCGTGACCGTCTTGGCTTGATGCTTGATGGTGTCAACCGGGCGGGTCAGTTCCTCAATGGCGACGGTCAGCACCGCCGCCAAATCGTCAAGCACAACCGCCGGAGTGCCGACCCGGCCGGTTTCCAACTGGTACGACTCCAGCGGTGCCACCCCAGTGGCAAACCGCATCACGGAAGCCACCCGACTCGCCGATGACGCTTCCAGATGCCCGTCTAGAGCACCGGACCGCAACGCCTGGAAATACGCGGTCGCAGCCTGCTCCAACGTTGGTTGCACCATCCGTAACGCCTGCTCGCCATCCCAGTCGGGACGAGCTGATGCTTGTTCGATCGCGCTCCGGGCTTCTCGCAACGGCTGGGCCTGAGCATCAATGGCCAGCGCCGCCTCATAGCCAAACAGGTGACCGACCATCGTGGAGAGAATGAACCCCAACCGCGAGTCCACGGCCGGTACCCGAAGTACCGCCAAGGCGTGGGCGAAACGATCTTCGCCGTCGTCGGCGATCACCACCGGCGCGGCTTTGTGTGCCCGGAAGATCGCCACTTCCTTGGCCACATCGTCGGCGGTCGAACCGGTCAACCCGGCCGCACAAACCAGAATCATCGGTTCGGAGGAAAGGTCAATGTGTTTCTTGTCTTCGGTGCTGTCGGAGGCGATCGACTTGTAACAGAGCTCTGACAGCTTGATCCGAACCTCATTGGCCGCGATCCGGTTACCGCCGTTACCGACCAACGCCCAGTACCGGCGCCCAGGTGCGAACTGCCGGGCCGCCTCGGCGATCGGTTCACGCCGCGTCAAGACCTCTTCCATCGCCTCCGGGATCTGGGCGATGCCACGAAGCAGCGACTGGCGTTGATCGCTGTCATCGGGTCCGCAAACCTCGTCGGCGATGGTCACCGCCAGCAGCAAACCAGCGGCGATCTGGGAATAGAACGCCTTGGTGGAAGCCACGCTCATCTCGATGTCACGGCCGTCCGAGGTGTACAGCACCCCGTCAGCCCGATCGGTCAAGTCGCTACCCCGCCGGTTCACGATCGCGATGACCGACGCACCCCGACCGCGGACGATGTCTACCGTCCGGTTGGTGTCGGTGGTGGTCCCCGACTGGCTCACCGCTACCACCAACGTGTCGCTCATGTCGGCCCGCAACGAAAAACCGCTGAGTTCGGTCGCCAGCACCGCCTCGCTGTCGAGTTGCCCGCCGGGCACCAGCGACCGCAGCGCTGCGGCCAGTGCCTGACCGGCAACCGCTGCGGTTCCCTGACCAATGACCACAACCCGGTTCACCGAACCGCTACGCAACCCCTCGCGAACCGACAACGGCACCACCGTTGGGCCCAGCGTCACAGCAACCCCGGCCTCCGATTCGGTGATCTTCCCCCGCAACGTCTTTCGGAACGACAACGGCGCCTCGCTGATCTCTTTCAGGAGGTAATGGGTGAACGGTCCCCGGTCGATGTCTCGGGTGGTGATCTCGGCCGAGACGACTTCATCGGCGGCAACCGGAAGCACCGTTCCGTCATAGGACCATCGAGCCAACCCTTCGACGGTTCCGGCCAACGCCGCGTCGAGTTCGATGATCTGACCCCGGCTGGTGTTCGGATTCTCCGGGTTGGCCGGAGTTTCGCCGTCCATGCGCAGGTACTGGTTGGTCTCCTCGATCACCCCGTAGGGTTCGCTGGCTACGAGATAGGCGTCCTCGGCAAAGCCGACATAAAGCGCCTGGCCCGAACCGCGCAGCGCCAACTGCATGCGGCTGGGGGCGGCCGCGCTGCAGGCGCTCACCGCCACCGACCCCTCGAAGCTGGCCACGGTGCGACGGAACGCCTCCGCCGGGTCAAGACCCTCCGCCAACCGGCGACTCGTCAAGGTCGGAACGACTTTGGCATCGGTGGTGATCTGCGGGGCTAACACCAACCCTTCTTCGGCAATGAGATCAGCGAAGTTGTCGACATCACCGTTGACCGCTCCCAGCACGTAGGGCCCGTCGACGTTCAGCAAGTCGCTGTTCAACGGATGGGCGTTGGCTTCCGAAACGATCCCGATCGAAGCCCAGCGAGTGTGGCCAAGCACCAAGGTTCTTGCCTGCTGGTTCGCGAGCGCACCATGCAAAAGTTCGTCATCAATAATCGCGGCTCGCAGCGCTGCGGTGTTGTCGCCCAGCTCACCAATTTCGGCCGCTGCTTTATAAACAAAGCTCAGAACTCCGTCAGCCACACGAAGCGACCGATCGGCAAAAGTAGGGTCCGCGGCCCGGCGCTGCACCTCGGCGGCGATCGACGGGTCGTCAAGGTCCAACCCGTGATCGGCGATCAGCAGGTGTACACCGGCGCTGTCCCGACCCCGAACCTCCAAGCGGTCGATTGCCGACAGGGCCTGATGTAAGGAAAGGAACGCTTCCAGCGATCCGTCGCTTCGCTGGCCGGCCGCCAGCGACGCCACCGCCTTCGCGGCCCGAACGCGGTCCTCGCTCAATGCCCAAAGACCGTCACGAACCGCGACGAGCGCTCGGTTACGGTCCTCGAGTTCTCCGGTGGAAAGCCCAACCCCACGCTCCAGACGTCGTTCCTCGCCTTCCACTTCGGTGAGAATCGTTGAACACTCGACAACCAACCGTTCCACGAAACCAGAGGCATCGAGCATCAAACGAAGCCCAGGAACCCCCCGGAGGAGACGGTCGGCGGCCCGCAGTCGGTCGGCCACCTGCAGAAGCACTTCAGTGAGGTCGTCTCCACCGGTGCGCAGCAAATCGGCGTTGCCCACCACGAGATCCAAGACTTCGGAGCTGGTTGGTGTCGTTCGAGATGACGGCCGTCGGACAACTCCGACAATTCCACACATGGAAGCTGCACTCCGATCTCAGGTGCTACCGCGGCTGGTAGCGGCACCAGCAAACCAGTCTAGAAGCGGCCGCACCCATCAGGGGTACGACTACCCGATCGGCTACCCCAACAGCGCCGCGATCGCCGCGGCCAAACCATCAGCCTCGAACTGCGCTTCCGCGTCAGTTTCCGCCTCCACCATGATCCGAACGAGCGGTTCGGTCCCCGACGGGCGCACCAGCACCCGGCCCTGCTCGCCTAGTCGAGCCGACGCAGCATCAACCAACGGCCCCAGCAGGTCGTCGAGATCGTTGCCAACCAACGAGACCGGCACGCTCCGAAGCACCTGAGGAAGTCGAGTCATCGACGCCTGGGCAAGTTCGCGTAAGGTCCGCCCCGACCGAGCGACGACGTCAAGGAGTTGCACTGCGGTCAGGAGCCCATCGCCGGTGGTGGCAAGGTCTCGAAAAATGACATGGCCCGACTGTTCCCCACCCAGCGAAAGGCCTCGCGCATCGAGGGCCTCCAAGACATGGCGGTCGCCCACCGCGGTCGTTACCACCTCGATCCCTGCCTCGGCCATCGCCCGCCGAAACCCGAGGTTCGACATCACGGTGACCACCACCGCCCGTCCCGCAAGTTGGCCGCGAGCGTGGGCATCTAACGCACAGATCGCCATGAGTTGGTCACCATCGACGAGCGCCCCGGAGGAGTCAACCGCCAATACCCGATCGGCGTCGCCGTCGAGCGCCAGCCCGAGATCCGCACCCTCAAGGACCACCGCGTCGCAGAGCGCTTCGGGATGGGTCGAACCGCAGGCCTCGTTGATGTTGGTCCCTGATGGTTCCACGTTGATCGAGATGACCTCTACCCCAAGGTCGCGAAGTACCTGCGGGGCCAGCATCGACCCGGCACCGTTGGCTCCGTCAACCACCACACGGAGCCCCGACAGCGAACGGCCGTGAACACTGGCCAGCACCGCTGAACGGTACGCCGCTGACGCGGCCTCGTGCTCGTCTGATGTCGATACTGATGCCGGTTCTGCCTCGGCTTGGAGCAGTTGCTCGAACCGAGTCTGGATTGCGTCTTGGGCCTGATCGGTGAGCTTGCGACCCCCAGCGGCAAAGAACTTGATCCCGTTGTCAAACCAGGGATTGTGCGAGGCCGAGATCATCGCCCCTGCGACCTGACGAGACGCACACCAGTGCGCCACCGCGGGGGTGGGGAGCACACCGAGATCAACCGAACGACCGCCGGCATCCGCAACCCCGGCGTGCACGGCTGCGGCTAGTTCTGGCCCTGACTGCCGAGGGTCGCGGCCAACCACAAACAAGTCGGCACCGAGCACTTCAGCCCCAGCCCGCGCCAGAGCACGCACCAACGGTGCGGTCAACTCGGTACGGGAATCTCCCCGTATCCCATCGGTGCCGAACGACAGCGTCACTACACCATCCTCGGTCGAAACCGGCCTCGAACGAGGGACCGGATCGAAGCCAATTAGCGCTTGCTGTACTGCGGAGCCTTACGGGCCTTCTTGAGGCCGTACTTCTTGCTTTCCTTCTTGCGAGGGTCGCGGGTAAGGAAGCCGGCCGACTTGAGGGCGCCACGGTGCTCGGCGTCGAGTTCGACAAGGCCACGGGCGATCCCGAGGCGCAGCGCCCCGG
>JAFMKU010000078.1 GCA_017852795.1 Candidatus Neomicrothrix sp. | reverse complement strand
AAAGCGGTACGCGAGCTGGGTTTAGAACGTCGTGAGACAGTTCGGTCCCTATCCTCTGCAGCCGGAAGAGATTTGAGGAAAGCTGTCCCTAGTACGAGAGGACCGGGATGGACGTAGCTCTCGTGTGCCAGTTGTTCCGCCAGGAGCATGGCTGGTTAGCGACCTACGGCAGGGATAACCGCTGAAAGCATCTAAGCGGGAAGCCCTTTCCAAGATGAGATCTCTCACCGGGTTAACCGGGTAAGGCCCGTGGAAGACCACCACGTTGATAGGCCGGAAGTGTAAGCACGGCAACGTGTTCAGCTGACCGGTACTAATCGGCCGAGGGCTTGGTTTTTACATTTTGCCTGATGTCATGTCAGGTGTTCGTGCTCGCTATGGAGTTCTCGAGGGGCTTTGATCTCTCGCCACCTTCGGGTGGTGACAACAGGTTTCGGTGGCGATAGCGGAAGGGTCACACCCGTTCCCATTCCGAACACGGAAGTTAAGCCTTCAAGCGCCGATGGTACTTGGACCGAGTGGTCCTGGGAGAGTAGGACGCCGCCGGATTTCTCACACTAAGGCCCCGCTTCGGCGGGGCCTTAGTACGTTTTGGGCTCCAAACCGGAGCCAGGTCGGTAGGCTCGCCTGCTATGCCCTCTGACCGACCTTCCTCATCATCAGGACGCAGCTCATCGCCGCGTGGGAAGGGTCCAGCTGGCGGTGGGTCTAGCCGAGGCGGTTCCGGCCGAGGCGGTTCACGCAGCGACGGTCCTCGCCAGAGCGGTCCTAGTCGAGGTGGTTCGGGTCCGCGTCGTAGCGATGAACGAGCTGGTTCGGGACGTGCCGGGGATCGAACGTCAGACCGGCGACCGGACCGTGACCTTGCCGGACCTCAGTCGTGGGGTCGAATTGCCCGCCGCGGTGCCGGCAACATGGATTACGACCCACCGGAAGACGAGCGGCGTGATGCTGACCGCCCCCGCCGATCCCGAGGCCAAGCAGAGGACAAACGAAGCGAACGAGGTTCGGAAGAAGAAAACCCTCGTCCGGTTCGTCCCCCGAGAGAACGAAATCTACCCAACGCCGAAGACCTGGCCCGGACCACGTCCGGAGCGGTGGCGCGAGGGCGCACCACCAGTTCGGGCAGAACCCGGCGACCTCTCCCAGCCCGACCCCATTCGATCCAGAAGCCGGAAGTGGCGCTGCGCAAGATGGTCGGAGAGGTGCGCGCCAAGTCGCTCACCCGCCGACTCAACGAAGCCGGGCGGGCTTTTGCCAGCGACCGGTTCAACGACGCCCGCAACCAGATCGCCACGGTGGTCAAGGAAGCCCCTCAGTTGCCCGAAGGGCGTGAGCTGATGGGTCTGGTTCATTACCGGATGGGCCGTTGGAAAGAAGCCATCGTCCAACTTGAGGCCTTTCGGGAGATCACCGGTTCGACCGAGCAGCATCCGGTTCTGGCCGACTGTCACCGGGCTCTAGGGCATTGGGACGACGTCGATGAACTCTGGGCTGAGCTTGGGGATGCCTCGCCGAGTGCCGAACTCGTGATCGAAGGTCGCCTAGTGGTTGCTGGCTCTCACGCCGATCGAGGCGACCTGACCACGGCCATCCGAATCCTCGAACACAACTGGCGAGTACCCAAACGACCCCAAGGGCACCACCTGCGCCGGGCCTACGCGTTGGCTGATCTCTACGACCGAGCTGGACGCACCCCTCGGGCCCGCGAGTTGTTTCGTTGGGTCGCGGAATACGCCCCGGATCTCGCCGATGTCAAGGCCCGCGTCAAGGCGCTTGGCTAAACCCGCTTACGGGTACGGGCGTTCCTCGAAAGACCTTGTTATGGTCACGTCTGTCACAGGCAAGAACGAGGGAGCCCAACGTGACCGACACGGTTGATTCAACCAACGAACTCCGCGAGGTTGAACGGATCATTATTCGTTTCGCTGGAGACTCTGGCGACGGAATGCAGCTCACCGGTGATCGCTTCACCTCGGCCAGCGCGCTTTTCGGCAACGATCTTGCGACGCTGCCTGAGTTCCCGGCCGAGATTCGCGCCCCAGCCGGAACTCTGGCCGGCGTCTCGGCGTTCCAGGTTCACATCTCGGATCACGACATCACCACCCCAGGTGATGCCCCCAACGTGCTGGTGGCGATGAACCCGGCCGCGTTGAAATCAGACCTTGGGAAGCTCGAACCGGGTGGCACGATCATTGTCAACAGCGATGCCTTCGAAGAACGCAACCTCGCCAAGGCCGGATACGAAAGCAACCCGCTCGAAGATGACTCGCTGGCCGGGTACACGCTGATCAGCGCTCCGATGACGTCGCTGACCAAAGATGCGTGCGCCGAACTCGGGGTCAAGCCGCGTGACGCTGACCGGTCAAAGAACTTCTTCGCGTTGGGGCTTGTCTCCTGGTTGTATGCCCGACCTGAAGAACCCACCATGATCTGGATCCGCGAAAAGTTCCGGGGCAAAGATTTGGTGATCGCCGCGAACGAGGCGGCGTACCGAGCGGGGAACGCGTTCGGTGAAACCGCCGAACTCGCGGCGAGCCGACTGACGGTGCGTCCCGCTCGTCTGGCCCCAGGGACCTACACCAACATCAACGGCAACACGGCCTTGAGCTGGGGGCTGATCGCCGCTGGCCAACAAGCCGGACTTCCGTTGTTCCTCGGTTCCTATCCGATCACCCCAGCCAGCGACATCCTTCACGAACTCTCCAAGCACAAAAACTTTGGGGTTCGCACGTTCCAAGCCGAAGACGAGATTGCCGCGGTGGGATCGGCGCTCGGTGCTTCTTACGGTGGGCACATCGGGATCACCACCACCAGTGGCCCAGGGATCGCGCTCAAGGGAGAAACGCTGGGTTTGGCGGTCAGCCTTGAACTGCCGCTGGTTGTTGTCAACATCCAGCGGGGTGGCCCCTCTACTGGTCTGCCAACCAAAACCGAAGCCGCCGACCTGATGATGGCGATGTACGGGCGGCACGGTGAAGCACCCATGCCGATCGTCGCTGCTTCTTCGCCTGCCGATTGTTTCGATGCCGCGATCGAAGCAGTGCGGATCGCCGTGCAGTACCGGACACCGGTGATGCTGCTCAGCGACGGCTATCTGGCCAACGGAACTGAGCCGTGGCGGCTACCTGACGTGGAGTCGTTCCCGACGATCGATGTGGAGTTCCCCTCAAAGGTCAATGGTCTCGACGAGGAAGGCCGAGAAGTGTTCTGGCCTTACGTCCGCAACGAGGACATGGCCCGTCCCTGGGCAATCCCGGGGACCGAAGGCCTCATGCATCGCATCGGTGGCATCGAAAAACGTGACGGCACCGGCAACATCAGCTACGACCCAGCCAACCATGAGTTCATGGTGAGGCTCCGTGACGAACGCATCCGCAAAATCGCCGAGAAGCTTCCTCCGTTGGAGATCGTCGGTGATGAAGACGCCGAGATTCTGGTGGTTGGATGGGGTTCGACGTGGGGTGCCATCACCAGTGCCGTTGGACGCCTGCGTAAGGCGGGCACCAAAGTTGCGCACGTCCAACTGCGCCACCTGCATCCTTTCGCTCCCAACCTAGGCGAGATTCTCGGGCGTTACCGGCACGTGGTCGTGCCCGAAATGAACCTCGGGCAGCTCACCAAGCTGCTCCGGGCCGAATATCTCGTTGATGCCAAAGTCATCTCCAAGGTGTCGGGCCAGCCCTTCACCGCCGCCGAACTGGTTACCGCAATCGAGGAGGTCACCCAATGAGCACAGCACCAGCCACCACCAAAAAGGACTGGACGAGCGATCAGGAAGTGCGTTGGTGCCCCGGATGTGGGGACTACTCGATCCTGACTGCGATGCAGCTGTTGATGCCCGAGCTCGATGTTCGCCGTGAAGACACGGTGTTTATCTCAGGGATCGGTTGCGCTGCTCGCTTCCCGTACTACATGAACACCTACGGGATGCACAGCATTCACGGGCGTGCGCCGGCGATCGCTACCGGTTTGGCCATGGCCCGACCTGACTTGAACGTCTGGGTGGTTGGTGGCGACGGCGACATGTTGTCGATTGGCGGCAACCATCTGCTGCACGCCCTGCGCCGCAACATCAACTTGACGATCCTGCTGTTCAACAACCAGATCTACGGTCTGACCAAAGGGCAGTATTCGCCGACCAGCGAGGTGGGCAAAGTCACCAAGTCAACCCCGATGGGTTCGATTGATCAGCCGTACAACCCGATCTCGCTCGCGCTCGGCGCAGAAGCGACGTTCGTGGCTCGAACCCATGACATGGACCGGGCTCACATGCAGGAAATGTTCCGTCGTGCTCACGCCCATCAAGGCAGCGCCATCGTCGAAGTGTTCCAGAACTGCAACGTGTTCAACGACGGTGCCTTCAACACGATCACCAAAAAGGACGCCCGTGACGCCATGTTGATCAACCTCACGCACGGGGAACCAGTGCGCTTCGGGGTTGACAACGAACGCGGAGTCGTTTTGGACAATGGTGTCGCTCGTATCGTTGACGTCGCCGAAGTCGGAGCCGACCGTCTGCACGTGCACGACGAAACCGCTCCGGACCCAAGCGTGGCTTTCGCACTGAGTCGCCTTGCCGAAGACCGCGAGTCGCCGACTCCGGTTGGGGTGTTCCGGGCTGTTGAACGCACCGAGTACGGCCGTTCGGTGGCAGCCCAGCTGGCCGCGGCCAATCAAGAACGCGGCCCGGGCGACATGCACGGGCTTCTGCGGAGCCTGCCGACGTGGGAAGTGAGCTGACCAGTTGGGCTCTTGACCTTGACGGGGTCATCTGGCGGGGTACCGAAACCGTGGCCGGAGCGCCAGAGGCCGTCAAGCACTTACGTTCGGCTGGTGTTCCCGTCGCGTTCGTGACCAACTCGGCCCAGCGGACCCCTTCACAGGTTGCGGAGAAGCTGGCCGCTCACGGCATTCCCGACAGCGAAGCGGACGTCATCACCGCAGCGATGGCCGCGGCCGAGCTGGTTTCGGCTGGTCAGCGAGTGTTAGCGATCGGCTCGGATGGGCTCACGGTGGCTCTAGCCGGGGCCGGTGCCGAGGTAGTGGACGCGGCCCGACTGTCGCCTTCGCAGCTGGCGTTGGTTGGGACCGTTGATGCGGTCGCGGTGGGGATCACCGAACAGTTCAACTATTCGTTGCTTGCAGCGGCGATGCGAGCCATTGGCAATGGGGCTCGCTTCATTGCCACCAACACTGACGCAACGTTCCCGGCGGCCGACGGGTTGCTTCCAGGAAACGGGGCGCTGGTTGCCGCAGTAGAAACCGCCAGCGGATGTGTTCCAGAGATCGCTGGCAAGCCGTTTGAACCGATCGCGGCGCTGGTACGAGCACGGCTCGGGTCAGACGGTCTGATGGTCGGCGATCGTCCCGACACCGACGGGGTGTTCGCCGAGACGTTGGGCTACCAGTTCGGGCTGGTCCTGACCGGAGTCACCAGCGAAGACGACCTGCCGGTGTCGCCCCAACCGGCCTACGTTGCTGCGTCGCTGCTCGCCTTGGTCGAGGACACGTTGGGTACGGTGTAGGCATGGCCGGGCGTCGACGTCTCGATGCAGAAATGGTTCGTCGAGGTTTGAGTTCGGGTCGCGCTCAGGCCTGCGAGCTGATTGCGGCAGGCAAAGTCACGGTCGGTGGAGCACCGGCGGTCAAACCGGCGCGGCTGGTTGATGCTGGCGAACCCATTGAGGTCCTCGACGATCGACCCCGGTTCGTTAGCAGAGGTGGGGTGAAACTTGACGGCGCGCTGGAACGGTTCTCCATTGACGTGGCCGGTCGGAGGGTGGTTGATGTTGGGTCATCGACCGGTGGTTTCACCGACTGCGTGTTGCAGCGTGGCGCGGCTGGCGTGGTAGCGATCGACGTGGGACGCAACCAGCTTCATGAACGGCTTCGGTCGGATCCTCGAGTTGACGTCCACGAACAAACCAACGTGCGGACCCTTGACCCGGCCGACGTAGGTGGCCCCGGTGATCTGGTGGTCGCCGACCTTTC
>JAFMKU010000113.1 GCA_017852795.1 Candidatus Neomicrothrix sp. | reverse complement strand
AACTCCAAGGCCAGATCCGCTCGCTCAAACAGGCAAATAGAAAGAACGACAAGCCACTTCTTGACTAGACGTAAGTGCTGTCTAGTGTGATTTGCATTCGTGGACCTGTGCTGCCGTTGTCAGATGTGACAGTCTTGATGACGGCAGTTACATAGTCGCCAGCAGCCAAGGTTCCACTTGAGATAGTCCCTGAAACTGCGGTAAAGTTTGCAGTTGTGTTTAGGATGTTAATGTCGCCGGTAAGGACAGACGAGCCATTGACCTCTAAATCGAAATCAATATCTGTGGTGGCAGAACCCGTGTTAACCATCCATACCTTGACCTCACGAATTTCACCAGCACTACTTGCAACAAACAGCGTCTCGTCCTCGGTGGCGATACTGCCTTGAGTGTCAGCGTATCCCCAGTCAGCAACCAGCACATGCTGATGCTGTAGTTTTGAGGCTGCTAGTCCTGCTCCAGCAGCGATGTCGGTATTGACAATTGTGCCTGAGGTAATTGTTCCTGCGTTGATTTGTCCCATTTTATTTGCTCCTGTTAGATTTTCTCAATTAGCCATTCACGGTTACCTACTGCGGTCCAAGCATCGTCAGCTTCAATAGCCGGTGTTCCCGATGCGGCAACCACAGTTGCATCAGCGGCGAAAGGTGTTGTCAAAGTGAACGGGAATTCCCTGTTTCCAGCCGCACCAATTTCAAACCAATATTTGATAACTATCGTCTCCTGCACGCTGTCCATGATAAAATAGTCTTGGATGAATACGGTGTTCGGTTTCGTGAAATAAACCGACCGCTGCTTATGCCTTCCAGTCTGTATCACCATGTTCGATGGTACTAGCACTGAAGTATCCTTGCTTACATCTGCCCCGTACCCAGAACTTAACGAATATTTTGTCTGATCAACAAGCGGTGAGAAAACATCCTCGCCGTCAATAGGTCGTGACGGAGTACCTGACGCCGTTACTTTGATGCCGTTTTTTGCATCGCCTCCAAATATCGGATAACCCTCAATGCTGCCGACCTTGTACGGGTTTATCCAATTATCAATATTCCACTCTGGGACAAGTTCGCAGTTCTCCACCTCTTCGACACTTGGGGTAGATGTAAAGTCCAGTGCCGAGAGAGGAAATTTTGGGTTGTTAGGATATGCGGTATATCTGTAAAGGTTCGCAATCGCCTCCATCGTGATGTCGTGGAGCCGGAATTGGGCGTTGGGCCTATTTTCCGGGGTGATTTGAGGTGTTGACGGAACCACAGCAGGGTAGTATTTTCGAGTCCCACTTTGACCCGGAGTGCGTTGGACAAGTGGATCACCATCAACATACTTGTACATATCAAACTTAATTGTTCTCCTATAGCCCGTCCACTGCCCTTGGTTTGGCTCGGTAAGAAACCTGTAGTCGATGGTGTTTCCGGTCCTGTCTGGCCCGGCATTAATCTGGCATGTGCCAAAAGACGGGTAATTGCTATAGTTGCCTACAATATCTCCGCATCTTGTTAATGTTACATCAAATGGATAGGTTGGGTCAAAGTCGAACCCTTCGCCATGAATCTGTGCAAATCCCAGATAAAGAGTGCTTGAAGTTACCGGATACGCCTTGTTTGTGAGTGAGTCAAAAAGCAGTCCTTCGGCACAGTGACCCAAAAGAACATGCCCGTAGTCCACGTTTATGGTAAATTGTGCCTTATACCCGTGATCGAGATTCCACATCACCGGAGCGTTGGGATCTGCAAACCCATAACGCAGTCGTGGGCCTTGAAAATTAACGTTCCCCGCTAGGTTGGTCTGCCCTGATCTGGTTGCGACCAATGCCCCGCTCTGTTCATAGAAGTTTGTCAGGGAGTAAGTGTGAGAGTCCCAAGCAAGCTGCCCCTCATCGTCTACATTCCACCCATTCAAGTCAAATTGGTCTTGCCAGAGTGGGCATCCCCCACAGCAACATCCACCCGGTCCATGATTCTTAAAACTCATCTAACATGGCTCCACATCAATGAACCACTGCCCGTCGATCTTCTTGGCCTGAATCACCTTGTCGGCAGCAATGGCGTTAGTTGTGTGGTTGTATACGAACTCAAAGACTGTTCCGCCGGTTTCCGGATCTTCAACTGGGTCGATAACCCCGGGTTGGTTGTTGAAGTAATATCTTTGGCAGTCTGCACCCTGTGGGTTAAACTGACCTGACGCTGCTGGTATCCCTTCGTCTCCTGTCAGGAAGAACGATGCCTCAACAAAGCCACTTATGCGATAGTAGTCCCCCCAGACATCCCTAGCAACATGAAACTCTTCATCCTTCCAGATGGGAGTCTTGCGGTGGTTGTAGACCTTGAACTCTATTACTGGCCTTTGTTTTAACTTCAGGTAAGGCGAGGAACCTTCGGCCATCCTGTACATGGAGATGCACTTACCTTCCTCGTCAGGCAATATGTCCTCGTCTGCCTTCACCAAGGATGATTGGTATGGGCTTATGTTTCGAAGCGACCTTGCGGTCCTTTCGTATTGCTTATTCTTTTGTTCAAGAGACTTGATGCGGTTACGCATCTGCTCAAGCTCTCGCCGCAGATCAGCCATTACTAAGCCTTGGTAAATCCTGTCACGTTAATGTCGAGTTTCAGTAGTGATGTAGATCTTGCGAATCCGATAATGGAAAGGTATTGTCCAGTTGTAAGATCGGAGTATGGCATGATGTTTCCAGAAGTGTCACTAACCACATAAATCTCACCTGATGTCAGTGTAGCACCAAGGTCGATATCCTGCGAGGATGCCGAGAACATGTAGCCATAATCATCAGCAGATCCGTAAGTGATCGCAATGCCAGCAACCTTGGCTGTGGCCTCGGCATCACAATCGGCAAGGTAGTATTTCCCATCGCTGGTTGATCTATAGAGGGCATCTCCCGGCGTTGTTGTTTCTGCGAACTGTACTAACTGACCACCACCGCCCGATTGAACAGCGACTGATGTTGGTGTTATTGTTAAATCTGCCATTGTTTATATCTCCGTTTAATATGGATCGGTACATTCAATTGTGGTGAGGTCACACTTCCACGGGGCTTCGCTCGCCGCTTTCTCGTATCTGTAACCACCATCCATCAGGAACGGGAACTTTGATTCACGGTCCCACTTATGCTTTTGTGAGTCAGGCGTTATTTCTTTGTAATCAGGGAACTGGATTTCCTCATACACATCATATTTATGATAAAAGGCGTTGGCGGGGTCTTGTTCATCCAGTTTTTTGCCTCTGCCGTTCAAAAGAACCTCATCCTGAACAGCAAGTCCATCGTTACCAACAGTGGTCTGAACATCTACTTTAGATCCCTTTCCAGTGTCGTCACTGCTATACTTCGAACCCTGAGCGGATTCATCACCTGTCTCTGCTAATTGCATGAAACCGCTATCGAGAACGTAGTGGAAGTGGTAGTTTTGAGGGTCGTGTATTAGCTCGACAGTATACCTGTAGCCGTTCCTACCTCCCCAGCGAATAATATCACAGGACACATCGCTAATTAAGAGTTCTCGTGGGCAGAACTTTTTGCAGAAATTCTCCCTCGGATTTGCGTGGGAATGAGTTTCGTATATAGATTGCGGACCCTTGTTGTACGACCTCAACCTATACTCGTTACTATTCACCCTTCCGATTGCACATGAGAAATCTAGCATGGTGTAAGAGAACCAACTAACCCTGTAGGCTGGCTTGCCAACACGTTGCGTGAGAGGCTCCGACAATGGCATTCCTGCACTGTTGACAGGAAGAACTGTCTTTCTGTATTGCTTCGTGGATAGGTGATTTTCTTTTGTTAGTTTACCACCAAGCTCACCATCGCCTCCAACCAGTGGCTTGCCCCATTTTCCGGGCTGTGTGCTGCAATCATCGGTCGAGGAATTGTTAATGCGCCTGCGGTACCCCCACCAGTACGCATACCTCTGAGGCTCGTCTTCATATAAGAAGTACGGGATTATCTCGACCGGCGCAAGCGGTCCCGTGAACTTGTCTAGGGTGAATGTAGCCTCGACAATCCAAGTGTTGTCGGTGGCATCTGTTTTCTCTCGGTCTACGATATTTGCAGATGAGAGTATTGCGTGAATCTGTCCGTCAACAGCACCGGTGAAAGCGGTTCCGTCACACTTCTCCTTTGGCCACGGGTGGGTGTAGCAATTTGGTGGTTGATTAGGTGCAAATGTTTCTGTTGCCGTTCCTAGATAGGACGCCAGAGGCGCACCCACAGGGAACTTTGAAAGCACAACTAAAGAACTGTCGTATATGCTGTTCGTGTAGACACGGAACAGAACGCCATATGTGTCTGTTATGACTCCATGTGAGCCAGTTGTGCTTCTGAGGGGCTGTATTGAAGTTACTGCCATTTTCCTGTTTCCCTAACCTACTGAGTAAAGCCGAACCGTTCGTAACCCTTGGCCTTTTTATATTCCGTTTCCTTCTCCTCTTTGGTGAAGCCGTTTTTCTCAGCCCACATTAACTCTCTTATCCTCTTGAGTTCGGCAAGCATCTGAGCCTGAATTTCACGCCGCCTGCCACCCATCAATATTTTGTATTCCTCGACGGTTCCAAACAATGCACCGGACGGAAGTTGGTTCGAAAGCGTCATGTTTCGTCCGATCTCACCAGAAGACTGCTGCATTTTGTTGAACTTATCTGCCATACTATCAACAGCGGCCTTGATTATTTTGGTCATGCCAAATATAACCGCAACGAAAGTCACTGCCATCGCAAGTAATTTCAACCAACCTCCGGTTGTCATTGAAAGCGCAGCGATCCCTTTCCATACCTTCCTAGCTGCAATCAGTGTCTTCAGCCACAAATTCGTCAGGATCGTCATTAGCCACATCTGATTCTTAATAAAGACAATGGTGGTTGCCGTGACCGCCCAGAACGTCAATGCTCCAATTAGATAACCAAGAATCCTGAGAGACGATTCCTGTGCCAGCCCCATCGCCCAGACAATCCCAGTGATAGGTATGAGTATAAGGTTAGCAACCATAGCGGCCTGATCCATAAAGCCCGTGATAACACCACCCTTCTGGGCAATCATTGCGATGCCTTTGATCAGCGCAGTGAACACGGGAAGAACAGATTTGCCAAAGTCAGCAAGCGTGGCATCCCATATATTCTTCAATGCAATCAACATGCCTTCAGCAGTCATCAACAAAGCGTCCATCATGCCACCAAAGATTCCCTCGGGGGAGGTCATAAATCTCATTGCGTCGGTCATCATGTCAGGGGTAATCAGACCCTTTTCCTGCATCTCCTGTAGTTCACGTGCAGACTTGCCAAGTGTTTTCTGAAGTGCAGCATTCAACGAGATCCCACGTTCCATGAACTGCAAAACCTCCTCACCCTGTAGCCGCCCCTTGGCAAAAACCTGCCCGTAAATGAGTGCCAGATCCTTGACTGTTGATCCAGTAGCAGCACTCATCTCACCAAGCATCTCCATCGTCTCAGCGACTTTCTCTGCTGCTACCCCCGAGGAAAGCAATCTCTTTGAGCCTCCCACCCACTCATCAATGGAAAACGGGGACCGCATTGAAAGTTCACGTAACTGGTTGAATAACTGGTTGCCAATTCCGCTAAGTGATGCAAGTTCTATCCTGAACCGCTGCTCCTTCATGGCACGATCCATCGCAAACCTGATATTCTTCGCAATCTTCTTAGCGACACCAACCTTCAGGAATACAGCAGCTATGGTTGCTGCCATCCCCATAGCAGTACCCTTGACCATCTTGGAGACAGTATTGAGACCTTTCTTAACGCCCTTATGATCCACGTACATCATAATACGCAGAGAACGAATTGTTGCCATTACTCTTTTTCCTTAGCGTCAATGTCCTGATCTAACAAGAACTTGGACAGCCCACCCATTCCAGCCATTAGTTCATCAGTGGTTTGTGGCGTATTGATCTTTGGCATGTAATCCTCTGGTTTACCACCAGCAAAACTTGCAATCATCATGGCCATCATCGTGTGGTTAATCTCATGCCCGAACGGATGGAGTTCGTAGTACCAAGC
>JAFMKU010000024.1:21036-32254 GCA_017852795.1 Candidatus Neomicrothrix sp. | reverse complement strand
TGAAGCCCTGACCACCGAATTCTTCGGGGATAGCCAGCGCCTGAAGGCCCATCTGTTCAGCCATCTGGCTCCAGACTGCGGCGTCGTAACCGTCGGCGGTTTCCATCTGCTCGCGCACGGCTTCTTCGGACGACTTGTCCGCAAGGAAGCTACGCACAAACTCGCGGAGTTGGTCCTGTTCTTCTGAGAAAGCAAAGTTCATGGCGGTCACGCTAGCGGCCAGATCAACACAGCAACAATCGCTATGTGTACGCCGTTGTACACATCTGATTCGGTTGGGTATACTCGCCGGATGGAACCAACGAACAGCAACGGGATTCCACGACTTGGGGTTCGAGAGTTGCGTTCCGATCTCGCCACCCAGGTGCGCCGGGCCGGAACCGGTGAGCGGCTCATCGTGACCGTCGACGGAACCCCGGTCGCGCAACTCGGCCCGATCTACCCCGATGCTCAACCGGGCGTGGAATCGCTCGCCGCGGCTGGACTACTCCGTCTCCCACTACGCAGCGACCACCCCGGTGCCCCCACCGACCTGCCGCTGCTTCCCATTGACGCCAACCCCGATCGCATCCTCGGCGAACTCCGCGGCGATCCCCCCCGCCGTCGATGATCCTCGGTCTGGACACCAGTGCCCTGCTTCAGCGCTACACCGGTGGCCCGTACAGTGCCGCCGTCAACACGGCGATGGCTCAGGCACCGCAGTGGGCGGTCTCGGACCTCACCCGCACCGAACTGGTCATGGCCCTTCATCGAGTGTCACCTGACCCGGTCACTGCCGCGGCCCTGACCGCAGCAGCCCGAGCCGACCTCGACGCCATGCTGATCGTGCCGCTCGACAGTCGGTGCCTCGGGCGGGCCGTCGAACTGGGTTCGCTCTACGGCCTGAGGACCGTCGACGCAGTGCACCTTGCGGCGCTTGATCGGTTGCCTCGGCCATTGCAATTGGCGACCCTCGACGCCCGTCAAATCCCGGCGGCGGTAGCCCTCGAAATGGAGTTGGTGACCCCAACTGAAGGAGCTGGGGAATTTCCCCTACCGACCTAGGAGAAACTCCGGTGGGTGCCGTAGACTTTGTGGCATGACTCCCCCACTTTTTGAGATCCGCGACCTGCACGCGGCAACCGTCGAGGGAGGCATTGAGATCCTCCGCGGCGTCAACCTGACCGTGCACGCCGGAGAGGTCCATGCACTGATGGGACCGAACGGTTCAGGCAAATCAACGCTGGCCAACGTCCTGCTCGGCAGCCCCGAATACGAAGTCACGTCAGGTTCGATTCACTTCCGCGGTGAAGACATCACCGAATGGCCTGCCGATGTTCGAGGCACCGCCGGGATGTTCCTTGCCTTCCAGTATCCGCAAGAAATCCCGGGAGTTTCGGTCATCAACTTTCTTCGCCAGGCCCTGTCGGCCCGCAAAGGCATCGATTTGTCGGTGCTCGAACTTCGGCTCGCCATCATGGAATGGATGGAACGTCTCGAAATGGATCCCTCGTTCGGGGAGCGCTACCTCAACGAAGGGTTCTCCGGCGGCGAAAAGAAACGCAACGAGATCCTGCAGATGGCGATTCTTGAACCCGACATGGCGATCCTTGACGAAACCGACTCCGGGCTCGACATCGACGCCCTGCGCGTGGTCGCCACGGGGGTTCAGGAAGTTCGCAAAGATCGAACCGAGATGGGGGTCCTGGCCATCACCCACTATCAGCGCCTGCTCGACGAACTCCAGCCCGACCATGTGCACGTGCTCATCGACGGAAAGATCGTTGAGTCTGGCGACATGCAACTCGCCGTCGACCTTGAACACAACGGCTACGAACGGTTCGGAGTCTGACATGGGGTTGCCTGCCGACCTGAAGTCTCGCTTCCCGCTGCTTCAGCGGACGGTCCACGACCAGCCGATCCGCTACCTCGACTCTGCGAACACCTCCCAGAAACCGCAGGCAGTGATCGACGCGATGAGCCGCTACTACGAGACGATCAACGCCAACGTCCACCGAGGAAGTTACGAGATCGCCGTCCAGGCCACCGACGCACTCGAAAACGCTCGAGCCAAGATCGCTCGTTTCATCAACGCGCCCGACCCTCGCGAAGTGGTGTTCACCAAGAACGCCACCGAAGCCATGAACCTGCTGGCCCGAGCTTGGGGTTCGGCCAACCTTGGTGCCGGCGATGCCATGCTCATCTCGGAGATGGAACACCACGCCAACATCGTCCCTTGGCACATGCTGGCCGCCGAACGCGGGATCGAACTGCGCTGGATACCGGTCCGGCCCGACGGGCACCTTGACCTGACCGAACTCGACCGGCTGATCGACGGCGTCAAACTGGTCAGCGTCACCGCCATGTCGAACGTGTTGGGCACCCTCAACGATGTGCGCCGACTCGCCGACGCCGCTCACGCCCATGGTGCGCTGATCGCGGTGGACGGAAGCCAATTTGTCCCCCACCGGGCAACCGACGTACAGGGAATGGACATCGACTTTTTGGCCTTTACCGGCCACAAACTGCTCGGCCCGACCGGGATCGGTGTGCTCTGGGCCCGCAGCGAGATCCTTGAAGCGATGCCACCATTTCTTGGCGGTGGCGAAATGATCCTGTCGGTCACCAAAGAAGGTTTCACCACCAACGAAATCCCGTGGAAGTTTGAGGCGGGAACCCCGATGGTGGCCGAGGCGGTCGGGTTGGGAGCAGCCGTCGACTTCCTCACCGATCTCGGCATGGAAGCGATCCAACAACACGAGACCGAACTCACGGCCTACACCCTGCGAACCCTCAACGAACGACTCGGCGAACGCATCACCATTCACGGACCGTCTGAGCCCGGCCAACGGGGAGCCGTCTTTTCGTTCGTTCTCGAAGCCGTCCACCCGCACGACATTGCCCAGGTGCTTGACCAGAGCGGGGTCTGTGTGCGAGCCGGTCATCACTGTGCCAAACCGCTGCTGTCCACGCTGGGGATTCCCGCCTCAACCCGAGCGTCGCTGTACGTCTACAACGACGAAAGCGACATCGACGCGTTGGCCGAAGCTCTCGACGCCTGCAGCGACTACTTCGCTCTCTAGGATGGTCACCGATGTCTTCGCTTGACGACCTCTACCGAGAAGTAATCCTCGACCACTACCGGTCACCGCGAAACCGGGGAGAGCTACCCGCTCCGCCGGCGGTGCGAACCGAAGGGTTTAACCCGCTGTGCGGTGACGAAGTCGTGGTGTACCTCCAGGTCAACGACGAAGGAACCATCGACGCCATCGCCATCGGTGGCCAGGGATGCTCGATTAGCCAATCTTCAGCGTCGATGATGTCTGCTGCGGTCAAAGGCAAAACGGTGGCCGAAGCCCGCCAGCTCATCCGGGCTTTCAAAGGGCTGATGAGTATCCACGAAGGTGAAATCGGAGGCGACGGATCCGAAGCCGAGCAGGGCATCGCTGCTGAAGCGGAAACCGCAACGGTTGCGCTCGGCGACCTCGAAGCGCTCAAAGGTGTCGTGAAGTTTCCGGTGCGGATCAAGTGCGCAACCCTGAGTTGGAACACGTTGGATCAGGCCCTCACCGAAGCGGACTCGCAGGACTGACCACCATCGTCTGGTCCCGACCACTAGGGTCGGACCATGAGCGAAATACCTTCCGGTTGGTTTGACGATCCTGAGGATCCCACGCAGCTCCGCTACTGGGACGGAAACACGTGGACCGAGCATCGCACACCGAAGACCACCGAACGTGCGCCCGAATCCTCCGGGGGTGTTGGTTCGCTGCTTTCTGGTTCGTACCGACTCGCACTCAAGAACTGGAAACAGTTGCTGGGCATCTGGGCGATCGGAACCGCAGGCGCGATTGCGGCGATAGTGGTCTTCGCTATTGGGGCGATCGGAGCGCTATCCCCCAACGTCAGAACCATCCTGGAGCGGATCACCGAAACTGGCTTCGACCCCAACGACCCCTCCGACGAAGCGTTTCTTGAAAGCATCAGCCTTGATCCGAACGCCTCGTTCTGGATTCTGACTGCGTTGGCGACCATCTTGTTGATCGTCTCGGTCACGGTTCAGTCCGGCGCCTCCGCTTCACGGCTCGTATCTAGCCTTCACAACCAGGAGCTTCCGGTTGGTGCCTGCCTCAAACGGGCGCTGCGTTGCACCCCCCGCTGGATCGGGATTTACGTCCTGTGGATGCTGCTGGCGAGCGTGGCGATCATCGTCATCCTCGCCATAACTGCCTTGGCCTTTGGCACCAGTATTGGAGTGCTCTGGCTCATTGCGATTCTGGCCCTGATCGCGCTCTTCGTCATAGCTTTCCCGATCATCTGGATGCTTCAAGCACCGCTTCTGACTGGGCCTCGAGATCAACCTCCCCTACGGGCCATGTTGCGCCTAGCTCGGCCCCGCTGGCCCTACTTGGCGCTTCGAGTGCTCGTCGTCAACCTGGTGGTCATCGGCTGTTTTCTGCTCAGCTCGGTGCTCCAAATCATCCCAATCCTTGGTCTGCTGATCGGTTTGGCCACCGGGTTTGCGCTGGAGTCGTTCGCGCTGGCCAGCGTCATGGTGCTCTACCGCGACCTCGACGGTCGCTTCGACCCCGAGCTCAGCGGCCGCGACTAAAACCCCGACCGGTCTCGTTCACCTCAGGGCTTCGACCGCGGCCACCCATCGCCGGTCATTGTCTGACAACCCTCCAGCGTCATGGTCGGTGATCGCAATATCCACCCGGGCGTACTGGTTGCTCCAGTCCGGATGATGGTTGAGTTCTGCGCTGACCTTGGCCACATCGGTCATGAAAGCAAACGCCTCATCGAACGAGGCGAACCGAAACGTTCGGGTCAGTCGCTGACCATCGCGCAACCAGTCCGGATAGGTGGCCAGCAAGGCATCGATCTCGTCCGGTTGAAGCAGTCGGGAAGGCACAAGCGTCAGTGTCGCACGCCGGGCCGATCGCAGCGAACCACGGAATCTCGTTAGGCCAGCGGATCGGCGAACGGGTCGTCGGGGAGCCCCTTGGATGCTGTGGCCGGAGCTGGAGCTTTGACCCAACGTTCATAACCGGTGTCTTCGAGTTCGCGGGCCAGGTTGGGTCCCCCGGTCTCTTGGATTCGGCCGTCGGCGAACACATGCACCACATCGGGCCGTAGTTCGTCAAATAGTCGGCTGTAGTGGGTGATGGCCAGCACTCCGAGACCACCTTCTTCGGTGGCTTCCTCGACCCGACGGCTCACCATCCGCAACGCGTCAACATCAAGACCCGAGTCGAGTTCGTCGAGCACCGCGAACGCGGGCCGAAGCACACCAAGCTGCAAGGTTTCGTTGCGCTTCTTTTCGCCGCCAGAAAGATCCACGTTGAGTGGCCGTTCCAAGAACCGTGCGCCGAAACCGATCCGTTCCGCTTCGGCTCGCATCAACTCGGCGACCTCATCGGGGTTCGACGATGTCCGCACCGAAGCCGTCAGCAAATCCCGAAGCGAAACACCCGGAACTTCAGTTGGGTACTGCATGGCCAGGAACAAACCGGCCTCGGCCCGCTTCCAAGTCGGAAGCCCGAGCAGTTCCTGATCATCGATACGAACCGACCCGGCCAGCACCTCGTAGCCGGGCCGACCAGCCAAGACGTGCGACAGGGTCGACTTGCCTGAACCGTTCGGCCCCATGACGGCATGGACTTCGCCGGAACGCACCTCAAGGTCAACTCCGGACAAGATCTCCTGCCCATCGACTGCCGCCCGAAGGCCTTCGATCACTAGCGAACTCATGACGGTTCCTTTTCGATCGTGATGATGACGTCGCCGTCGACCACGGCCACATCGAACCGGGGTACCGGTTTGAGGGCCGGCAGCGTCAGCGCCTCACCGGTCGCAAGGTCAAACAGTGCACCATGTCGACTGCATTCGATCGCGCATTCGCTGGTGTCAACAAACCCTTCCGACAGCGAAACATCGGCGTGACTACAGGTGTCGCCGATGGCGTACACCGCGTCGTCGATCCGCACCACCGCCACCCGGTGACCGTCAACGTCAACTTTGCGGGCTGTTCCCGGCGCCAGTTCGTCGAAGGCAAACAGTCGATGCTGAACGGTCATTGCTCCACTCCAACCAGCGACTGGCGGGCAAGTTTGTCGGCGATCGCCAACCGCAACCCTGGGGCTGCCGCCGCTACCGGGATACTTTCGAGCACCTCAGCGAGGAACCCGGCCACGATCAGACGCTGCGCATCGCCGGTGGGCACACCGCGGCTCTCAAGGTAGAACTGCTGCTCTTCGTCGATGGGGCTCACCGTTGAGGCGTGAGAGCACTTGACGTCGTTGTTTTCGATCTCCAACTTCGGGACCGACTCGGCCCACGCGTCGGGCCCCAACTTGAGGTTCCGGTTGGTCTGGAATGCATTGGTTCCTC
This sequence comes from Candidatus Neomicrothrix sp., assembly GCA_017852795.1. Lineage (GTDB taxonomy): Bacteria > Actinomycetota > Acidimicrobiia > Acidimicrobiales > Aldehydirespiratoraceae > UBA11606. The sequence continues at coordinate 25,882 of JAFMKU010000024.1, read as the reverse complement.
GGGCGTCGGGGCCAACCCGGATGAGCCCGGTGTAGATACTGCGAGCCTCCCCGGCGACCACACCCTTGTACAGCAGGTTCGAGGTGGTGTCCGGGGCTTGGTGATCCTGATAGGTGCGGAAATCCAGGGTCTGTGCATCATCACCGAAGTACACCGCCAGCAGATCTCCGTGCGCGCCACGACCAGCTAGTCGAGTATCGGCCCGGGTACGGGAATATTCGCCACCGAACGCCGCGGTGGCCGCCGAAATCGTCGCGTCCCGACCGGCCCGAGAAACGACGCTTCCGAACTGCCAGGTGCGGTTACCTTGCTGCTGAACCTTCAGGTACCCCAGCCGGCCGCCGGCCGCGGCATCGAGTTCAACCAGCGGACACATGAAGATCAGCTCGTCAGGTTCGCTGGTGTGCAAATCCATCACCGACGCCTGCGCGTTTTCACCAACCCGGATCACGAGCCGTGGGAACGTCGCGCCCCGGTCACCGGAGGCATGGTGGGTGACCACAATCGGACGGTCAACCACGACACCGTTGGGGACATCGATCAGCAGCGGGCTGTCGGTGAACGCATCGTTGAGCAGCGTGAAATAGTCGCTGGCCTCATCGGCAATCGCACCGAGACGTTCCTGGCCAACCGGGCTGTCAGCGAGCAACCCCACATAGACCCCCTGGGCCACCAGTTCATCGTCGACATCGACGACCACCACCCGGCCGTTGACACAGCGCACCACGGCAGTCGGTTCCACGTCGATCTGCGGCATGGGGGCGTCACCGAAACGAACCGACGGGACATAATCGTCGAGCTGGAAATCACCGATGCGGCTGTAACGCCACTCTTCATCGTTGATCGTTGGTGGGGTTGCGGCAACGAACCGTTCGGCCGCGGCCGTTCGGCGGGACACAAGCCAGTCTGGACCGCCGATTTCGGCGGCCGCTTCGGGGGAAAATGCGGGAACCACGGAGATTTATCCTATCGAGGTAGTGCTAATTCGCCACGGCTTACTGACCGTCGCGATACCGCTTCCGCAGCCGATCAGCCCAGCTCTCGCCCTTCGGTTTGGAAGGATGCGAACGAGACCTACCCGTCGATCGTTTCTGGCCCCAGCGCGCTTTGCGGGTTCGTTGACGTCGCTCCTCGGCAATGTCGGCCAGCGTCGCATCAACGGCATTGTTGACAATGTCCTCCGCGGCGTCGAGCAGCGCCGCGATCGAATCGTCTTCACCAAGACTCTTTGGTTCCGCCGGTGTCTCTGGGGTGACCAGGTTGCCGTGACTCCAGTTGACATCGGCCAACCGCCGGGTGAACTTGTCGCAGTCGGCGGGGCAACGCCACGGTGCTTCAGGCGCCAAATCCAACGAACACTTGCGCACGGTTTCGCCGTTGCCGTAGGTCCGAGATTCGAAATGTTTGCAGTCCTGCCGCATGGGCATTGCGCCATTCACCTCCACGTGCCGCCCGGGAGTCGGATCCCGAGGACTATCCGACGGAACCTTCCATCTGCAATTCGATGAGACGAGACCATTCCACCGCGTACTCCATCGGCAGGGTTCGGGTGACCGGTTCGATGAAACCGTTGACGATCATGCCCATCGCCTGCTCTTCGGTCAGGCCGCGACTTTGGAGATAGAACAACTGTTCATCAGCGACCCGGCTGACCGTCGCCTCATGGCCGATCACCGCATCACCAGAACCGACTTCCATGTACGGGTAGGTGTCTGAAACCGAGTCGTCGTCAAGGATCAACGCGTCACATTGCACATGGCTCTTGCAGCCATAGGCGTCGTCCTCAACTCGCACCAGACCGCGGTAACTTGACCGGCCACCATCTTTGGAGATCGACTTCGAGACGATCTTCGACGTGGTTTCTGGGGCGGCGTGAATCATTTTGGCCCCAGTGTCTTGATGCTGGTTCGCTCCCGCGTAGGCAACCGAGAGCACCTCCCCTGACGCTTTCGGGCCGGCCAGAACAACCGCTGGGTATTTCATCGTCAGCTTCGACCCGATGTTGCCGTCAATCCACTCCATGTGGCCTTCGGCTTCGACGTAGGCCCGCTTGGTAACCAAGTTAAACACGTTGTCGGACCAGTTCTGAATGGTGGTGTAGGTCACCCGCGCCGACGGCTTGACCACGATCTCCACCACCGCCGAATGCAACGAATCCGACGTGTAGGTCGGAGCCGAACAACCCTCGATGTAGTGCACCTTCGAGCCTTCATCGGCGATGATCAGCGTCCGTTCGAACTGACCCATGTTTTCCGCATTGATGCGGAAGTAGGCCTGAAGCGGCATCTCGACTTCAACCCCAGGCGGCACGTAAATAAACGAGCCACCCGACCAGGCCGCCGAGTTCAGGGCCGAGAACTTGTTGTCATTCGGCGGGATGATCTTGCCGAAATACTGTTTGACCAGCTGCGGGTATTCCTTCAGAGCGGTGTCCATGTCGCAGAACAACACGCCTTGCGCTTCAAGGTCTTCACGGTTGCGGTGGTACACCACCTCCGACTCGTATTGAGCGGTGACCCCAGCCAGATACTTGCGTTCCGCTTCGGGAATGCCCAGCTTTTCGTAGGTGTTCTTGATCGACTCGGGCACCGCGTCCCAGTCGTCACTCAACGAGTCGGTGGGCTTGATGTAATAGAAGATGTTGTCGAAGTCGATTTCGGAGGTGTCGCCACCCCACGACGGCATGGGCCGACGCAGGAACCGATCGTGAGACTTCAGCCGGAAATCGAGCATCCAGTTGGGTTCGCCTTTGAGCCACGACATCTCGCGCAGGATCTCGTTGTTGAGCCCGCGCTTGGGCTTAAAGACGTAGTCCTCTGCGTCCGACCAGCCAAGCTGGTACTTCCCCAAGTCGATGCCGATGTCGGTATTAGCCATGCGAAGCAAACCTTTCAGGGGCGAATTTGCACTACGTAGATAGTAACAACTCCGGTTGGGGTTCGGCTTGTTGGAGCGGCCTAATCCAGTCGGCGTAGTTCAGCACCGAATCGCCGCACCCGATCCACGTAACTCTCGACGTTCATCTGGGCGTGAAATTCTTCCATCGCCTCTTCCCGGATACGCGCAGGAACTCCCAGCGCCATCGCCCGAGGCGGCACTTCTACCCCGCCGGGAACCATCGCGGCGGCCCCAACCAAGGCGTGAGCTCCGATCACCGCGTTGTGCAACACGATCGAACCAGAACCCACCAACGCGTTGTCATGCACCGTGCATCCTTCAAGGTGTGCCAGATGCCCGACCGTGCAGTTTCGACCGACCGTCGTTGGATGAAACGGGGTGCAATGCAGGACCGCGCCATCCTGAATGGAGGTGGCCTCACCAATCGTGATCACGTTGTCGTCGGCTCGGATCACGGCCTGCGGCCAGACCGAGGCGTAGGCACCTAGCACCACGCTGCCGATCACCGTGGCCTGCGGATGCACATACGCCGATTCGTGAATGTCAGGGACCCGGTCCCCGAGGGCATAGATCGCCATGTCAGATCTCCTCGTAGCGGCCGTATCCACCTTTGAAAAACAGCAACGGCCTGTCGTCTCCGTTGACCGAAAGCGAACGCACCCGGCCCACCACGATGTCATGATCGCCACCATCGAGCACCGCTTCGATATCGCAGTCGATGTGGCCGAGACAGCCCGGCAGCACTGGCGAACCGGTCACATCAGTGGACCAGTCGATCCCCGCGAACCGGTCGTCAACCGGCGACGCGAAGGTGGCGCACACATCCTGCTGGTGTTCGCCGAGAATGTTGGCGCAGAACGAACCAGTCGCCTGGATGGCCTGCCAGGCCCCCGAACCTTTTCCGGGACAGAACAGCACCAGCGGTGGATCAAGTGACACGCTGGCGAACGAACCGATCGCCATCCCCACCGGCCCTGCTCCGGTCACCACCATCACGCCGGTCGGAAAGTGCCCAAGTACTCGCCGGAATTCACCAGAATCGATTGCCATTACCGCTCCTCGACGCGTTCGTCACTGCCGGCCAACCCCCGAACGACCGGCTCGAAAGCGGACTCTCAGCTGGCTACGCCCGCAGGTACCGTAGCGTCTCTATCCACCGCGTCTCGGATCAATACCAAACCTTCGTGGGCGGCGGTAACCGAAAACGAATCGCCCAATGCCAGCTGCTGCATTTCGGCGACGAGCTCATCCATGAAGTCATCGCCGTGGCTGGGGTCGTGGTGGAACAGCACCAACGACTCAACCCCAGACTGCCTCGCTACTTCCAACGCGTACTCCGGGGTGCAATGCCCCCAGTTGGCTTTGGCCGCAAAACTGTCCCGATGGAGTTGGGCGTCGTGGATCAAAATGTCGGCACCGGCACAGAGTTCAAGCACTTCGGGAGCAACGAACGTCGGACTGTCGAGCGGTTCTTGATGATCGGGCACGTAGGCGATGACGACCCCGTTGATCGTCACCCGATAGCCGACGGTCATGCCGGTATGGGGAACCGGTCGAACCATCACTTCGGCCCCGGCGATCTGCATCATCCCGGATCGCACATCGCGGAAACTCACCGAGGCCGGCAGTTGTTCGGAGCGAACCGGAAAGAACGGTGGAGCCATAAACCGAGCGAACGCCTCATCGATCGATTCGTCTAACTCACCTGGCCCGTAGACCGACAAGGTGGTCTCGGGGTGAAGTAGCGGTGCGAAGAACGGCAGGCCTTGCACATGGTCCCAATGCAGATGGGTGACCAGCGCGTGCGCGTCGATCGGGGTTTCTCGCGACAACGCCTTACCCCACATCCGAAGGCCGGTCCCAAGGTCCAGCACCAGCGGCGACTGGCCCGCAACCTCGATCGTCACACACGACGTGTTGCCTCCGTAGCGAGCCTGCGACGGGCAAC
>JAFMKU010000024.1:0-21026 GCA_017852795.1 Candidatus Neomicrothrix sp. | reverse complement strand
ACTACACGGCGTCGAACCACGAACGCCGTGAAAGGTCACCACCACTTGGTCGTTCGTCCCCGTAGCCATTGGCAAAAGTAAACCCGTCGGAAACATCGGCCAGAACGCTTTGTGACGCATATCTCAACCCCGGTTGCTGTGTCACAATGCGGGATATGGGGATCAGCGATAACGACGAACGGCCCGCACTACCCGACGGTCTCGTGGCCTTCGTGAAACAAGACTGCCCGACCTGCGTGTTGGTCGCACCCGTTCTTCAGCAGCTGGCTGGGTCGGGAACGTGCACGGTCATCAGCCAAGACGACCCGTCGTTTCCTGAAGACGCGGCTTGGGTGGTTCACGACGCCGACCTTTCGCTGTCTTGGCATCATCAGGTCGAAACCGTGCCGACGCTGATGCGAGTCGTCAACGGACAACCAACCGAACAGATCGAAGGTTGGGAGCGTCAACGCTGGGAGGCGTTTACTGGCGTCAGCAACCTCGCACCGGAGCTCCCTGACTTTCGACCGGGATGTGGTTCGCTGAGCGTTGACCCGACGATCAGCGACCAGCTTGCGGTGCGGTTTTCGGGTTCGGTGATGACCAGTCGGCGAGTCGAACTGGCTCAGCTCGAAGACGAATGGGAAGCAATGTGGGACCGAGGATGGTCCGACGGGTTGCCGGTCGTGCCTCCTACCGAAGCCCGAGTGTTACAGATGTTGGCCGGCACCAGCCGCCCACCGGACGAGGTGGTGGCGGTGGTGGCTCCCGACCTGGTCGAATGCACCGTCGAGAAGGTGGCGATCAACGCGGTGATGGCTGGCTGCCGCCCCGAATACTTGCCGGTCGTTCTCGCTGCGGTTGAGGCGGCCTGTAGCGACGAGTTCAACATCCACGGCCTGCTGGCCACCACTATGCCGGTCGGTCCGGTGCTGGTCGTCAACGGTCCGATCGCCAAACAGATCGGGATGAACGCCGGGGTCAACGTGCTCGGGCAAGGCAACCGAGCCAACTCCACCATCGGTCGGGCGTTGCAGCTAGTGATTCGCAACGTCGGTGGTGGACGACCCGGAGGTGTCGACCGGGCGACCCACGGCAACCCGGCCAAAGTGGGGCTGGCGTTCCCCGAAGATGAGGCGTCGTCACCGTGGACTTCGCTGGCCGAAAGCCGCGGTTTTCGCGCCGACCAGTCGACCGTCACCTTGTTTCCTGGTGAAGGGCCGCGAATGTTTGTCGACCAGATTTCTCGCAGTCCCGAATCGTTGACCAAACATCTCGCACAGGCACTGCTGAGCAACGTCAGCCCCCGCTTGGCGGTCCAGTTCGAGACCCTGATCGTTCTCGGGCCTGAACACATGGCCCGCTACCGGGACGCTGGCTGGGACCGGAACCGTTTCCTTGACGAACTCACCGGTCATCTCCAGATCGAATGCGACACGGTGCTGCGCGGGGTGGACGGGATCGAAGAAGGATTGCCTCCTCTGCTCGCCGGGGCCACCATCGGCAAGTTTCCACCCGACGGCATCCACGTAGTGCATGCCGGAAGCGATGCTGGCCTGTTCTCGATGATCATGGCTGGCTGGGTTACCGGCAGTATCGGTAGTGTGACCGTGACTAAGGAGATCGTTCCATGAGCATCGTGCTGGATCCAACCGGTGAACTCCGAACCGAGCATCGCGAGTTGGCCCCCCGACCGGGGTCGCTGTCCGGGTTGACCGTGGGCCTTCTTGACATCTCCAAGCCCCGCGGAAACGTGTTTCTTGACCGAATCGAACAACACCTCACCGACCGGGGCGCCAACGTGAAACGGTTCGCGAAACCGACGTTTACGAAACCCGCCCCGGTTGATTTGCGCCACGAGATCGCCACGTCCTGCGACGCGGTGATCGAAGCGCTCGCCGATTGAGGTTCCTGCACGACGTGCAGTGTGCACGACATCAGCGATCTTGAGCGGCGTGGCATCCCCGGAGTCTTCGTGGCTTCCGAAGGTTTCGTACAAGCCGCGGAAGCACAATCCGCCAGCCTCGGGCATCCCACCGCGCGGGTGTTCACCCCACATCCGATCCAGGACCGTACCGATGAGGAAATGCAAGCCCTGGCCGATGGGGCGATCGACGCGCTGGTCGCCGCACTAACCAGCTCGCACTAGCCAGCCAGCACTACACATCAGCCAGCACTGAAGATCAGCCGGTAGGAAGCATCAGTCGGCCTCGACGGCGTTCCAGCAGGCCGTCGCGTTCGAGTCCGGCGATCACCCGAGCAACCCGATCTGGGTCTGAACACCCGATGACGGTCGCCACCTCAACAACCGGGACCGTGGTTACCCGAAGCGCCTCGACGAGACGTCCCCGAAGTTGCCGGTCGCTGCCAGCGAACGTGGATTGTTTGCCGGACACCGCAGCCGACCCGACCGCGGGGTCGGGCCCCTGGCCGCGCCAACGACAAAGGTCCGCCAGCGGGCAGCGTTCACAAGCGGGGGTGCGCTTGGTGCACACCAGCGCTGCTAACTCCATCAGCGACTGGTTCCACCACCAGTACCGCTTGGCGGTGGTTTCGCTTTCGGCCAGTACATCAGCCCGAGTTTGAGCCTGCGCAGCGCCCAGCGTCCGACCATCGACTCGGGCCAGGATCCGTCCAATGTTGGTGTCGACCACCGCCGCCGGTTCCTCAAACGCAAACGCTCGCACCGCGCGAGCGGTGTAGGGACCAACGCCCGGCAGCGCCAACAAATCCACCAACCCGTTCGGAACGTGACCCTGGTGTTGGTCAACCATGATCCGGGCCGCCCGATGCAAGTTCAGCGGTCGGCGGTTGTAGCCAAGACCAGACCACTCCTGCACCACCGCGCTGGCCGGTGCCGCAGCGCACTGAGCCACCGTCGGGAACCGTTCCAGAAACCGCGGCAGTCGATCCGCCACCCGCAACGCCTGAGTTTGTTGCAGCATCGTTTCGGAAACCAGCACCGTCCACGGATCGCGGGTGCGGCGCCACGGAAGGTCACGAAGCGACTCAAAACCCCAGGCCAACACCTGCCCAACAAGTTTCTGGTCCCGAACCGTGGCGGTCATAGCCCCCGATCGTAGACAACCCGGCCCGTAACCCGCTCAGCCGGTTCGGGAGGCGAATACGGCACCGACTTCGTCAACCGCGTAGCGTTACCCCGATGGACGGACCGAGTCTTGACAGCACCCGAGAGGCCGTGGCGACGTTGGAGTCGGTGGTCCACACCGCGATCGCGCACTTGTCGAAACGTCCGATCGACGACCAACAAGTCGTTGCCTACGACCTTGCCCATGCCGCGTCCGCGGTCAGTGCTGCCCGGGCTTTGCTCGATTACGCCAACCAAGGCGAGGCACAAACCCGCCTCTGCGCCGCGTTCGTGGCCGACGTTGCCCACGACATCGCCAGCCGACTGGTAGGTCGCCATCAACACTGGGGGGTCGCCCCGGAAGCCCTGAACGACCTCAATGGGTTCATGGCCGCCGGTCGCGACCCAGAGTTCCTCACCACTCTGGTCGACGGTGCACCCTCGCAACTCGACCCGGACATGGAACTTGCCTCGCAGACGTTCCGTCGTTTCGCGAACGAACACATCGCCCCCCAGGCCGAGCACGTGCACCGCAGCAACGACGACGTACCCGAAGCGCTCATCTCAGGACTGGCCGAACTTGGCGTGTTTGGATTGTCGGTACCCGCCGAATACGGCGGCTTTGCTGAAGGTGGCAGCAACGACTACCTCGCCATGGTGGTAGCAACCGAAGAACTATCGAGAGGGTCGTTGGGTATCGGAGGGTCGCTGATTACCCGACCGGAAATTCTGGCCCGGGCGTTGCTGGCTGGCGGCACCGAAGACCAAAAGCAGCGCTGGCTTCCCCAGTTGGCCTCCGGCGCGGTGATGGCCGCGGTGGCGGTCACCGAACCGGATTACGGCAGCGACGTCGCTGCGGTTCGGGTGGGTGCCACCCGACATCCCGACGGTGGCTGGGTGATCAACGGCACCAAGACGTGGTGCACGTTCGCGGGGCGAGCCGACGTGCTCATGTTGCTGGCCCGCACCGAACCAGGAACCGACAACCATCGGGGCCTCAGCGTGTTCATCGTCGAAAAGCCACGATACCCCGGGCATAGCTTTGACCTTGCTCAACCCGACGGAGGTCGCATGACCGCGCAGGCCATCGACACGATCGGCTATCGAGGGATGCACAGCTACGAAGTGGCCTTCGACAACTGGCGGGTCCCCGACGACAGCCTGATCGGAGGTGAAGACGGGCGGGGTCGAGGCTTCTACTATCAGATGGAAGGTTTCGAAAACGGCCGGTTGCAGACCGCAGCTCGAGCCGTCGGAGTCATGCAAGCCGCCTACGAAGCCGCGGTCGCCTACGCCCAAGACCGGGTCGTGTTTGGCGCCACGGTCGCTGATTTCCAACTCACACAAGTCAAGCTGGCCCGGATGGCGGTGCTCATTCAGGCGGCTCGCCAGTTCAGCTTGCATGTCGCCCGACTGATGGGTGACGGGGACGGCACCCTCGAAGCGTCCATGGTGAAGGCGTACGTTTGCCGGGCTGCCGAATGGGTCACCCGAGAAGCCATGCAGATCCATGGTGGTATGGGCTACGCCGAGGAATACGCGGTGTCCCGCTACTTCGTGGACGCTCGAGTCCTGTCGATCTTCGAAGGTGCCGACGAAACCCTCTGCCTCAAAGTCATTGCTCGACGGCTTCTGGGCTGACCGTCGGTTCCAGACCAAACCCGATCGTCAACCCGTCAACCGGGCCCAGCCGGCTGCTCACAACCGCTTGCGTGCGTTCAAAACTGGCCGCTAAGGCGTTGGCGGTGCCGGACGGAACGTCGCTTCGGCCCGGTTCGGCGAGCCGGATCAGGTACCCGTCGCCGCGGTCAACCCAGGTAGGGATGTAATGCACCCCGACCACCGAGAACCCACCGTCGTCATCTTCGAGGATCTCTACCGTGGCGATCATCCCGTCTTGGCTAGCGGTCACACAACAGTTCGAAGACTGGTTCGACAAGAAGTTCCCTAAACCGAACACCACCCATTCATCACCGACCTGATCGACCGGCTGAACCACATGAGCATGGTGGCCAATGACCAGATCGATCTCGTCGCTTGGCAGGATCTGAGCCAGCCAATCGTTTTGCGCTGCGGTCGGTTCGTGCCGGTATTCGTTGCCCCAATGAAGGCTGACGACCACAAACTCGGCTCCGGCCTGACGGGCGATCCGGGCTTCTTCGATGATGGTGGAGGGCTCAATGAGATCCACCAGATATCCACGATCGGCCGGCAGGACAAACCCGTTCAGCCCGTAGGTTGCCGAAAGGTGGGCGATAGTGATCCCGTTCACGTCGTAGAGCCGAGGTTCGAGGTCTTCGTCAACGCTGCGGGCCATCCCCGCCCAGCGCAGACCCAACTCCTCGAAAACGTTCTGGGTGTCGACCGCCCCTGACGCACCCTGGTCGTAGCTGTGGTTCGACGCCAGCGAACAACCGTCGTAGCCAACCGCGAGCGCGGCAGCAGCAAACGCCCGAGGTGCATTGAACATGGGGTAGCCCGACAACCCGGTGTCGTCAGCCGAGATCGGGGTTTCCATGTGGCAGATGGCGAGGTCAGCACCCGAAATCAACGGGGCTACTTCCTGATATAGCGGAGCGAAATCCCAGCCGTTGCCATCAGCTAGCAGGCCGGCGTTACGCACCGAACCATGAGGCAGCAAATCTCCGGTAAACAACAAACGAGCGGTTCGGGGAGGCGGAAGCGTGGTGGTGGTCGTCGTGGTCGGATTGGTGGTCGTGCTGGTGGTCGTGGTTGACGGCGCGGATGCCACCGCCACCGGGCCATCGCCAGACCCGTCAGGGCCAACCAGCCAGTACAGGCCAAACCCGAAAAGGAAATAGGCGGGAACCGCTAGCACCAGCCAGCGCCGGGCCGTCACCGAAACAACTCCGGCACCAGAGGGCAGTCGCTTCCTACCGCGGCCTGCGTCACTGGTTGCAGACCGGCGGGGGTCACGAGACGGTCACAGAACTCGAGCGGTACCACTTCAACAGTCTGGCGCCACGGTGTCGAGGTCACCAGTTGCTGGGTCAACAACGACCACATACCGGCCGGCAGTTTTCGACCCACCCCGGCCACCATCCAAACTGGGCAACCCAGCGACGATCCAGCCGTCGCAGCCGCCAACGACCCCACCGGAGCCAACGCCGCATCCGGGCCAAGCGCTTCGGCTTCCAGCAGCACCAGATCAGCCGAGGCAACCGCTGACGCCAACGCCGCAACCGGAACGTCTTCGACGTCGTGATCGGCGACCGCTAACCGGTGCACGAGGCCTTGCCCGTCACCGTTGCCGTCAACCACCAGCACCGTCAGGTCAGCCCGATCGGCGAGCACCCGCGAAGACAACTCCGGAGCACCGGCGATCACCACTCGACTCCCGTCGGCGATGGCCGCGTGCAACTCCCGCGGTGTCTTATCTCGGCGGATCGACTCGGATGCGTCGACCCCATCAAGGTAAGGATCAGCCCCGGAAACCATGCGGGCTGCCAACCAAACCAGTGGACCGCTGGCCGGCCGGTGCTCGAGAAGCTGGCGACAGGCCAACACCAGCTCGGCCCGGTCAAAGGCGACCTGAGACAAGGCAAGCGCGGCCTCAGCGATGAGGAACTCACTGTCAACCTCACCCGCCTGCGCCATGAACCGAAGATGTTCAATGGGGTGCACTCCCCGATCTTAGCCAGAGCTGCCCTGCGACGACCCCGATGTGCCTGCGCCTGCTTCGAATCGGCTACCTTTCATGCGTGGCCCAATCGCTTGACCTTCAACTCACCCCGCTCAACGCACCCGCCCGGTCGCTCAGCGACTGGTTGACGACGTTTCCGCTGGTTCCGGTGATCCTTGATCCGTACACCCACGAAAGCGCTTGGATTCTCGATACCGCCCGTCGAATCCTCGCTCACTTCGCGGGAGCTGACTGTCGGCCGTGCTGGGTTGTGACCTGCAACGCTGAAGACGCCCGTACCTACCTTGGCCCCTACGCCGAGGAGTTTCTGACGTTCGTCGATCCCGACCGGGTGCTTGCCCAAGGACTTGGTGTCACCTCGGCCCCGGCTTTCCTGCTGGTCCGCCAAGACGGTGAAGTTGTCGCCAAAGCCGAAGGTTGGAACAGTCTGGAGTGGCGCTCGGTTGCCGAAGCGGTAGCCGAACACACCCAGTGGAGCCGCCCCAGCGTTCCCGCCGCCGGTGACCCTTCACCGTTCGGCGGTTCACCAATCTCGGCCTAACCCGGCTCACCCCCTTGCCTCCCGCGGCGGCTACCGTGGCGCCATGAGCGAGTTCTCCTACTCCGACATTCTCCCTACCGGTGCAGACACCACCAATTACCGGCTGGTCAGCCGCGACGGGGTGTCTACCTTCGAAGCGGAAGGTCAGCAGTTCCTGCGGGTTGAGCCGGAAGCGCTCAGCCTCCTGACCAGCGAAGCGATGCACGACATCGCCCACTACCTGCGGACCGAGCATCTCGAACAGCTCGCCGCGATCGTTGACGATCCGGAAGCCTCCGCCAACGACGTTTTCGTCGCCACCGAACTTCTTCAGAACGCCAACATCGCCGCCGCTGGAGTTCTGCCCATGTGTCAAGACACCGGGACCGCGATCGTGATGGGCAAAAAGGGCGAACGGGTCGTGACGTTCGCTAACGACGCCGAATGGATCAGCCGCGGCATCTACGACACCTACACCCGTTCGAACCTGCGCTACTCCCAGCTCGCACCGTTGTCGATGTTCGAAGAGGTCAACACCGGCAACAACCTGCCCGCCCAGATCGAGATCGCTTCCAAACCCGGCGACAGCTACGAGTTTTTGTACATGGCCAAAGGTGGCGGTTCGGCGAACAAAACGTTCCTGTTCCAGAAAACCAAGGCGCTGCTCAACGAAGCATCGCTCGTCGACTTTCTTGACGAATCGCTGCGTTCGATCGGGACATCAGCCTGCCCTCCGTACCATCTGGCGCTGGTCGTCGGTGGAACGTCAGCCGAATACAACCTGAAAACCGCAAAGTACGCCTCCGCCCATTACCTCGACAGCCTGCCGACCAGCGGCGACGCCGCGACTGGCCACGGCTACCGCGACCTGGAATGGGAACAGCGGATTCTGGAACAAACCCGTCAGTTCGGGATCGGGGCCCAGTTCGGTGGCAAGTATTTCTGCCACGACGTGCGGGTGATCCGCCTTCCTCGGCACGGGGCATCCAACCCGGTCGGGTTGGCGGTCAGTTGTTCAGCCGACCGGCAAGCCCGAGCCAAAATCACCCACGAAGGGCTGTTCCTTGAACAGCTCGAAACTGATCCCGCACGGTTCCTACCCGAAGCGAGCGAAGACCAGCTTTCTGACGCCGTCGTCCAAGTGGACCTCAACCAACCGATGGAGGCAATCAGAGCGCACCTAAGCCAGTACCCGGTGAAAACCCGACTGTCGCTGACCGGCACGCTGGTCGTCGGTCGTGATATCGCCCACGCCAAAATCAAAGAACGCCTCGACGCGGGCGAACCCATGCCTGAGTACCTCCAGAACCACGCCATCTACTACGCGGGTCCGGCAAAAACCCCAGCCGGGTATGCGTCGGGATCGTTCGGTCCGACCACCGCAGGCCGGATGGATTCCTACGTCGAACAGTTCCAGGCCGCCGGCGGCAGTTTCGTGATGCTGGCCAAAGGCAACCGCTCCCGGCAGGTCACCGAAGCCTGCGCTCGCTACGGCGGTTTCTACCTCGGGTCGATCGGGGGGCCCGCGGCGCGCCTCGCTCAAGATTCGATCAAACGGGTCGACGTTTTGGAGTTTCCTGAACTCGGAATGGAAGCCATCTGGAAGATCGACGTTGAGAACTTCCCGGCGTTCATCGTCGTTGACGACAAAGGCAATGATTTCTACGCCGAGGTCACCACCCCCGTGAAGATGCGCGGATCGTCGAACTGAAAGGTCAGACCATGAAGGTTCGAGTTGGGTACGGGCTCGGGGCGGTTCCCAGCCTCTACCCAACCAGCAAAGGCGAACCGGCCCCACTTGGGGTGATCGTCGACACGCTCGAACATCTCGGGTTTGACAGTCTGTGGTTTCCTGAACGGGTCAATAGCATGCAACTCGACCCGATCGTGGCGATGGGTTACGTGGCGGGTCGAAGTGAACGCCTCAAGTTCGGTTCGGCGGTCTCGGTGGTGCCGGGCCGCAACCCGCTGCTGCTGGCCAAAATGCTGGCCAGCCTTGATGTCGTCAGCGGCGGCCGTTGCCTTCCTGCGGTCGGTTTAGGGATCGCGGACAGCTCAGAACAGCAAGCGTTTGGGGTGCAACGAGCCGACCGGGCCCCCTGGCTCAACGAGGTGCTCCCGCTGCTGCGGAGGCTCTGGACCGAAGATTCCGTCGACCACGAAGGGGCGCGTTTTTCGTTTCGTGATGCCCGGGTACTTCCCAAACCCATCCAGCAGCCACTTGAGGTTTGGATGGGAGGTGCGGCCCCTTCGGAGCTGCGCCGGACCGGGCGGCTCGCTGATGGGTGGCTAGCGAGTTTCACCACACCTTCGGTGGTCGAAGCCGGGATCGATACCGTCAACGAGGCCGCCACCGAAGCCGGTCGCGTCATCGACCCTGAGCATTTCGGGGTGCTCCTCCCCTACGTCCCGGAAGGCAGCCAGCTTCCGGAGGTGGCGCTCGAACGCGCCGCGGCCCGCCAACCTGGTGCCGACCCGCACGAAGTGATCGCCGTGTCGCACCAGCGGGTCGGTCAACTCATCGACGAATACGTCAAGGTGGGCGCTTCCAAGTTCGTGCTGTTTCCGCTGGTCGAACCCGCCGATTGGCAGGCCGAACTCACCCACCTAGCCCCGGTTCTGGCCCGCCAGACCTAACCCGCGGTCGCCCGGAAGTCGTTACAGGCCGTCCAGGGCCCGTTGGAGATCATCAAGCTGATCCTGGCTACTTTCGATCCCGACGCTGAGACGCACCAGATCATCGGGGACTTCCAGCTCGGACCCGGCCGCCGAAGCGTGGGTCATCACCCCCGGATGTTCGATCAACGACTCAACTGCGCCAAGCGACTCGGCCAGCGAGAACACTTGGGTGGCTGTCGTCAGACGCATCGCAGCGTCCGCACCCCCCGCAACCCGGAACGACACCATGCCACCAAAGCGCCGCATCTGGCGACGGGCAGCTTCATGGCCAGGGTGGTCGCTGAGCCCCGGGTACAGCACTTTGGTGACTTTGGGATGTGCCAGCAGCAGCTCAACTACCGCTTCCGCGTTGTCACAATGCCGATCCATGCGAACCGCCAACGTCTTCAACCCTCGCAACGTCAAATAGTTGTCAAACGGACCACCCACCGCGCCAACCGCGTTCTGCAAATAGGCCAAACGAGCCGCGAGCTCATCGTCGTTGGTGGCCAGGAAGCCACCGACCACATCGGAATGCCCACCGCAGTATTTGGTGGTCGAATGAACCACCACATCGGCGCCTTCAGCTAACGGCTGCTGAAGGTACGGGGTAGCGAAGGTGTTGTCTACCACCAGCTGAGCCCCACCTTGATGGGTCACTTCAGCAATCGCGGCTAGGTCAACCACAGTTAGCAGCGGGTTGGTGGGCGTCTCAGCCCAAACGATTTTCGTTTCCGGACGCATCGCGGCACGCAACTGTTCGGGTTGGGTCAGATCAACAGCCGTCCATTCGATACCTGCCGCAGCAACCACCGCGGAGATCAGCCGAAACGTGCCCCCGTAGGCATCGTTGCCGAGCACCAGATGATCACCGGAAGACAACGTACGCAGCAGCGTGTCTTCGGCGGCAAGCCCCGAGGCAAAGGCCAGACCGTGGGTGGCGCCCTCCAACGAGGCCAAACACTCCTGAAGCGCTTGCCGGGTCGGGTTGTTGGTCCGGGCGTATTCGTAACCTCGGTGCCGGCCCGGTGACTCCTGCACGAACGTGGTAGCCAAAGAGATCGGGGTCACCACTGCGCCGCTGGTCGGGTCGTGATGCTGCCCAGCCCGAATCGCTCTCGTCTCAAACCCGAACGCCTGCGGGTCGGCGAATTGATCATCAGCCATGGGATCCTCCTCCGGCCTTTCAGCTCTGCTGGGCTTCAGACAAGAAACCTAATACGTCGCTAGAGGAGATCACGGCGCGGGGTCGACCTCCGTCAAGCACCAGCAACGCCGAACAGCGTTCCAGCATCTCCACCGCTAAGGCCACCGATTGGCCAACACCAATGGTGGGCAACGCTGGTGCCATCACGTCCTCGACGGTTTTGTCCAGCACCGCTTCGGTTTCGAACGCCAACTCCATCAACCGCAGTTCGCTCACCGAACCAGCGATTTCGGCGGCGGCCAACGGCATCTCGCCTTTACCGACCGGCAACTGGCTCACCCCATGCAACCGCATCATTTCCACCGCGTCACGAACGAGATCGTCGGGCCGCACATAGAGCAGGTCGGGCACGCCGCTGGAACGCTGCGAGATCACATCGCCAACCACCGGGCCGGAGCTGTGCAAGAAACCAAAACCTGCCATCCAGTCGTCGTTGAACACCTTCGACAGATAGCCGCGCCCTGAATCTGGGGTGAGCACCACGATCAAGTCATCCGGGCCGCACTCGTCGGCGACCTGCATGGCAGCCGCTACCGCCGTACCGCACGAACCACCGATCAGAAGTCCTTCCTCACGGCTCACCCGTCGGGCCATCAGGAACGATTCGGCGTCGCTGATGGCGATCACCCGATCCACCAAATCCGGATCGTAGGTTCCGGGCCAGAAATCTTCACCCACCCCTTCAACGAGGTACGGCCGTCCCGACCCACCGGAGTACACCGAGCCTTCAGGGTCCGCGGCGATCACCTGAATGTCAGGGTTCTGTTCTTTCAGGTAACGGCTTACCCCAGAGAGCGTTCCCCCCGTCCCAGCGCCAGCCACGAAATGGGTGATTTTGCCGTCGGTCTGACGCCAGATTTCCGGACCGGTGGTTTCGTAGTGAGCCAGTGGGTTGGTCGGGTTGTGATACTGGTTCGGTCGGTACGCCCCCGGGATCTCTTTGACGAGTCGTTCCGCGGTTGAGTAGTAGGACTGCGGATCGTCAGGGTCAACGGCAACCGGACACACCACTACTTCGGCCCCGTAGGCCCGCAGCAGATCGACTTTCTCGGGAGCGACCTTGTCGGTCATCACGAACACACACTTGTATCCGCGTTGGGCGGCAACAATGGCCAACCCGACCCCGGTGTTGCCCGAGGTAGGTTCAACGATCGTGCCCCCCGGCTTCAGCAAACCTTCGCGTTCGGCATGGTCAATCATCGCCACCGCCGGTCGATCTTTCGACGATCCTCCGGGGTTCACCATCTCTGCTTTGACCACGATTTTGCACGGCTTCCCGGCGGCGATCCGTTTCAGATTGACCAGTGGCGTGTTCCCGACCATGTCGAGTACCGAATCAAGAATCTCCATGGTCTGTGGCCTTCCGTACCGATGTGGCTAGGTTACTTTCGTGCTTCTCGAGAATATCCGAGTAATTGAGTCAAGTTTGCTTGGTCCTGGCCATGTTGCAACGTTTTTCGCCGATATGGGTGCCGACGTCATCAAAGTCGAGTCTCCGAGCGGCGATTACATCCGGCAGATGACCTGGCCGATCGTGGAGGGCGTTTCGCTGCTTCACCTCCACACCCACCGGGGGAAACGCAGCATCACCCTTGATCTCAAGACCGATGAGGGTCGCGAGCTCTACAAGGAATTGGTGGCCACCGCTGATGTCGTGATCGAAGCAATGCGGCCCGGCGCCCTCGCCAAGCTCGGGCTCGGTTACGAAGACCTCAAGGCCATCAACCCTAAAATCGTTTTTGCCACCCTCTCGGGGTACGGCGCGACCGGACCATACAAAGACATGCCGAGCCACGGGATCGCCTATGACACCTGGGCCGGGATCGTTCAACCAGTCGTTGACGACGACGGGTTCTGCCGTATCCCCCCGAGCCTCCCGAACGTAGGGATCAACGTCGGACCGATGGTGGCTGCCATGGCGGTGCTCGCCGGGATCATCAAAGCCCGCGAAACCGGTGAAGGCTGCCAGATGGAAATGGCTCAGTCGGATGCCGCCGCCTACATGGACTGGTACCGGATCGAGAGCGAACGGGCGTACCTGCGGCCGGAAAGCGAAGTGACCGGCAACCCAAGCGACGACTACGTCCGGCGGCCCGCGGGGCTAGCTGGCATGTGGGAAGGCGTGCGCTACCAAATGTACGAGGCCAGCGACGGACACGTCTTGTTTATGGCCAGCGAGCAGGCGTTCTGGCGAAACTTCTGTGAAGGCGTCGACCGGATGGACCTGTTCGAAACCTGGCCGGGTTCTACCTACGCCGATCACGCCCGCGGCAATGTGGAACTCCAACGGGAACTGCAAACGATTTTCCGTTCCCGCACCTGTGCCGAATGGTTGACGTTCGCCACCGAATTCAACACGACCATCGCTCCGGTCAACACCCCGGCCAACATCGGGGACGACCCGCAGTTCCAAGCCCGGATGGGTTTCTACCCAACCGAGTCGCTCGGCTGCGAACAACTACCGCTCCCAGTGTTCGTTGATGGCGAACCGCTCCCTTGCCCAACCAAGGCGCCAACGGTCGGTCAGGACACCGACTCGGTGCTCGCCGAGGTGCTCGGGAAAAGCCGCGACGAGATCGACACGCTTCGCAGCCACGGCACGTTCGGCTGACCGGGCCGGGCCACCGGCCAGCTAGACGAACCGGAACCCGTCGTAACCAGCCGCGACCACCTGATCGCAGATCTGCTTGTACTCCGGGAACCCCGGCAGCGGCATAAACACTCGGGGTTTTCCCGGCACGTTGGCTCCCAGATACCAGCTGCTGCATCCCTGAAACAAGGTCAGGCTGGCCACCAAGTTGACGTGCTCCACCCAGCCCGCCTGCGCCTCTCCCACCGCCTCAACCGACGACGCATCTCGACGGGAGACTTCGTCGATCAGGTCAGCTACGAGTTCCACATGCTGTTCGATCGCCACCACCATGTTGGTCAACACCGACGGGCTCCCTGGACCGGTGATCGTGAACAAGTTCGGGAACCCCGCCACCTGCAAACCCAGATAGGAAACCGGACCAGCCGACCAGGTGTCTCGCAGCGTGGCGCCATCCACCCCCCGAATGTCAATTCGGTCGAGCGCTCCGGTCATGGCATCAAACCCGGTAGCGAACACGATGGCGTCCACCTCGTGAAGTTCACCGTCGACCACCACACCGGTCGGAGAAATCGCTTCGATCGGAGTCGATGAGACGTCAACCAACGAAACGTTGTCTCGGTTGAACGTGACGTAGTAGTCGGTGTCGACACACATGCGTTTGCAGCCGATCACCGTTGACGGTGAAAGCGCCGAGGCGGTCGCAGGGTCATCAACCATGGCCGCGATCTTGGATCGCACAAACTCAGCTGCGGTCTGGTTGGCGTCCGGGTCGACCATCAGATCGGTGAACGCCCCGAGGAATACCAGACCACCTTCGTCCCAACGCCGTTCGTAGATAGCGGCTCGTTCGTCATCGCTAACCGCCAACGCACTGGTCAACCCTCGTCGCAGATGACCGCCAAAACCGGTGCTGGTCTGGCGAGCGCCGGCCCGCCAGTTTGGATAGTCGGCTTTGATCGCCGCCACCTCAGCCGGGTCAAGCGGCTGGTTGTGGGCGGGTACCGCGTAGGCCGGGGTGCGTTGAAAGACGGTGAGGTGCTCGGCGTGCTCGGCGATCAACGGAATCGACTGCACTGCCGAACTTCCCGTTCCGATCACCGCCACCCGCTGCCGGGAGAAATCGACACCCTGATGCGGCCAGGCTCCGGTGTGGTACACCGGCCCGGCGAACGTATCCCGACCGGGAATGTCAGGCCGGTTGGCCGCCGACAGGCACCCGGTCGCCATCACCAGGAATCGGGCGGTGCGAACCATCCCGTCGCTGGCCTGCACTTCCCACCTTCGGGTGTCAGCGTCGTACCGACAGGACTCCACCCGGGTTGACAGCGTGATGTTTTCCCGAAGGTCGAACCGGTCGGCTACATGGTCTAGGTACCGGAGAATTTCCGGTTGGGTGGCGTACCGTTCCGTCCACTCCCAGTCCCGTTGCAGGTCGTGGTCGAAACCAAACGAGTACTCCATGCTGGGCACATCGCATCGGGCCCCCGGGTAGCGATTCCAGAACCAGGTTCCACCCACCCCGTCCCCTGCTTCGATCGCTTCGACCCGCAACCCGCGGCTCCGGGCCAGATGCACGGTGTACAACCCGGCGAACCCGGCTCCGACAACGATGACGTCGCGCGCTGAATGGGTCATGAGACCATGCTGCCAGTTGGCATTGTGAGGCCACAACTGCAAAGTTGACGGAATATGGACCTCAACGAGCGCCTCACCACCCCCGGAGTTTGGTTCTTCCCCGACCTCCTCGACGCCGGACGCACCCGAGAACTCGCCCAACGGCTCGAATCTCTCGGCTACAGCGCGCTCTGGATACCCGACACCCTCGGACGCGACCCGTTTGTCACCGCGACCTTGATGCTGGAAGCAACGACTGAACTCGTGGTGGCCACCGGCATCGCCAACATCCACATGCGACACCCCGGGATGATGAAACAGGGCGCCAACGCCGTCGCCGAACTCTCCGGAGGACGGTTCGTTCTCGGCATCGGCGTCTCCCACGCCCCGCTGGTCGAAGGGATCCGAAAACTCAGCTACGACAAGCCGTTGACCACCATGCGCCGTTACCTCGACGCCATGGAAGAATCGATGTACTTCGCGGCAGCCCCCGCGCAGGAACCACCGGTAGTGCTCGCCGCCCTCGGACCAAAGATGCTCGAACTCGCAGCGGAACGGACCCGCGGCGCCCACCCCTATTGGACGACCCCGGCCCACACCGCGCAAGCCCGCGAGATCATGGGGCCCGACGCCTGGCTGTGTGTCGAACAGAAATGCGTGTTGACCACCGTGAGCGAGGTCGCTCATGACGTCACCAACCGTCAACTCGGTACCTACGCCGACCTTCCCAACTATCGAAACAACTGGAAACGCCTCGGGTTCAGCGAAGACGAAATCGCCAACCGAGATACCCGCTTTCTTGACGCAGTGATGGCTTGGGGAGACGAAGCAGCAATCGCGCAGCGGGTCCAAGAACATTACGACGCGGGTGCTAGCCACGTCTGCATCCAGCCCATCGACCCGGCCCAAAGCAACGAGCCCGACTGGAGAGTGCTCGAAGCGTTGGCGCCCCGTCAACCATGAGCACTGCCCCCACCGGCATCAACACCGAGAACGTGACCGCTTGGCTTTGCCAACGAGTCCCGCACGCAGCTCCACCGCTTTCGTTCGAACTCATCACCGGTGGGGCAAGCAACCTGACCTTCCGGGTCGCGGATCAACTCGGGAACCGCTGGGTGCTGCGCCGACCCCCCACTGGCCATGTACTCGCCAGCGCCCACGACATGGCCCGCGAGCACCGGATCATTGCGGCACTGGCCGACACTTCGGTACCGGTGCCTCCCACGTTCGGGTTGTGTCAGGACGAAAGCGTCAACGGAGCCGACTTCTACCTGATGGGGTTCGTCGACGGGCAGATCGTGTTCAACTACGCCGACGGGAACGCCTATCCCGAAGCGCTCCGACCCAAACTCCGCGATTCGCTGGTCGACACCCTCGCCGATCTCCACGCCATCGACCCCGCCACGGTCGGACTTGGTGATCTGGGACGAACCGAGGACTACTGCGGTCGCCAGCTTCGCCGCTGGAAACGACAGATCGACGAAGGCTCAGATCGGGCCCTGCCTCTCTTTCAAGAACTCCACGCCGCGCTCACCGACAGTGTTCCCCCTCAGCAAGGCGCCGGAATCGTCCACGGCGATTTCCGACTCGATAACTGCATGGCGAGTTCGGAGGGAACGATCGCCGCCGTGCTCGACTGGGAGCTTTGTACGTTGGGTGACGTTCTCGCCGATCTGGCTGGGGTCGTCATGTGGTGGGGTGACGACGAAAACGCTCAAGGTCGCCTCGCCGATGTTCCAACCCGAGCCGACGGATTCGGAAGCTCTGACGAAGTCATTGCCCGGTACGCCTCACGCAGCGACCGAGACCTCACCAACCTGCCCTGGTATGTGGCATTTCAACACTGGCGTTTAGCGGCGATCAGCGAAGGAGTTCGCTTTCGTTACGCCCACGGGGCGATGGGCGACCAAGAAGGTACCGCCGACGAAGACGCCCGGATCGGAATCGACTATCTGCTCAACTCGGCCGAGACCTGGTTGGGCCAGAGCTAACCACCGACTTGGCCCCGCGCAGGGTTTACCAGTGCGGGGTTCACCAGTGCGGGGTAAACCAGTGCGGGGTTTACGAACGAAGAGCTGCCAGCGCGGCGTCGTAGTCGGGTTCTTCGCTGAGCTCTGCGACGAGCTGCGAATGCTGCACGACACCGTTGGCGTCGATAACCAGCACGGCACGAGCGGCCAAACCGGCCAGCAAGCCGTCCACCATGCGAAGACCCAACGTGTTCAACAGTTCCGGGTTGCGGTAGGTCGAACCGGTGACCACGTTTTCGATTCCTTCGGCGCCGCAGAACCGGGCCGCAGCCGGAGGCAGATCAGCCGAAACGCAAACCACCGTGGTGTTGTCCAAACCGGCGGCCTGTTCGTTGAAGGCACGAACCGACGCCGCACAGGTCGCAGTGTCCACCGACGGGAAGATGCTGAGCACCACGTTCTGACCAGCCAGGCTCTCCTTGGAGACCTCAGCCCAGTTCGACCCGACAAGTGAAAAGTCGGGGATTTGGCTACCGACCGCGGGCAGGTCGCCCGAAAGCTGAATTTCGTTTCCACGAAGAGTGATTGACGTCATGAACGTTCCTTTGCTTGTCAGTCGCCGTTCCGTCACAATGCAGGACGATGACTCCGGCAATCGAACTTCTACGGCGACTAGGGATTGACCATACGGTCGACTCCTACGAGCACGACCCGGGACACGCATCCTACGGCCTGGAAGCGGCCGAGGCACTCAACCTTGACCCAGATCAGGTCTTCAAGACGTTGATGGTCACCCTTGATAACAACCGCACCGCGATCGGGATTGTGCCGGTCCGTTGCACCCTCGACTTGAAAGCCATCGCTACGGCTGCGGACGCCAAAAAGGCTCGCATGACCGACCCCGCCGAAGCTGAGCGTCGCAGCGGCTATGTCGTGGGTGGGATCAGCCCATTTGGTCAACGTCGCAACCAGACCACCATCGTGGATTCGTCGGCGCTTGACCACCTACGGGTGCATTGCAGCGGAGGCCGCCGCGGTCTCGAAGTCGGCGTTTCCCCCGACGCGTTCGTTTCCGTGCTCGACGCCCGGTTCGCTCCGATCGCTATATGGCCCACCCGCGCTTAACGATCGGACGCACCGGATTGTCGGGCCTCCAAGCAGCCATGTCTGCCGCAACCGGTCGCGCTAGCGTCACACGATGACCGACGCCGCCACCAACGATCCCCACCCACCGGCGGGGGGCCCGCTCGACCTTGACGCGTTCCGTAGCAACGGCCACCAGTTGGTCGAGTGGATCGCCGATTATCTGGCCGGGCTAGAACAGCGACCGGTGATCGAACCGGTCGAACCGGGCGAGGTGCGAGCCAAGCTGCCAGCCACCCCACCTCGTGATCCCGAACCGTTCGCTGAGCTGCTCGCCGACCTTGACCAAGTGGTGGTACCGGGCCTTGCTCACTGGCAGCATCCCAACTGGTTTGCGTTCTTCCCTGCGATGTCGTCACCGGCTTCGATCCTGGCCGAGTTCGCCGCAGCCGGGCTTGGGGTGCAGGGAATGCTCTGGTCGACATCCCCGGCGGTCACCGAAATCGAAACCCACGTACTGGACTGGCTCGTTGACCTCCTTGGGGTGCCCACCGGGTGGAAATCCGACGGTCCCGGCGGTGGCGTCATCCAGATGTCGGCTTCTGACTCGACGCATCTGGCGTTGGTGCTGGCCCGGGAACGCTGCCGTGACCGGACCGGTGCCGCAGTGGAATCGATGGTGGTGTACACCTCCGATCAGGCGCATTCTTCGATCGCGAAAGGGGCAGCGATCGCCGGATATCGACACGTTCGCCAACTCCCGGTCAACGACCAGTTCGCGGTGGAGCCCGGCACGCTGGAAACGGCCATCGCTGAAGATCTGGCCGCTGGCCGCCAGCCCGCGTTCGTTTGCGCCGCGGTGGGCACCACCGGCACGACCGCCATTGACCCGGTCCGGCGTTTCGGTGAGATCTGTGCCGACCAGCACATCTGGCTGCACGTCGACGCGGCCTACGCCGGTTCCGCCATGCTTTGCCCCGAGTTCCGTCACCATCAAGACGGGTTAGAAACGGTCGACAGTTACACCTTCAACCCGCACAAGTGGATGGCAACGAACTTCGACTGTTCGGTGTTTTGGGTTGCTGACCGCGGCTCGCTGATCGACACGCTCAGCGTCGTGCCTCCCTATCTGCGTAACCAGGCCAGCGACTCCGGGCAGGTCATCGACTACCGCGACTGGCACGTGCCGTTGGGACGGCGCTTCCGAGCGCTGAAACTGTGGTGGGTGCTTCGTTCGTTTGGGGTAGAGGGGCTCCAGCAGATGATCCGTTCCCACGTGGGGTGGGCTCAGGAACTCAGCGACTGGGTTGATCGCGATCCTCGACTGGAACGGTTCGCACCAACCACCTTCGCGCTGGTCTGCTTCACCCATGTCGACGGTGACGAAGCCACCGACCGACTCGCCGAAGCGTTGCACCAGGCCGGTTTCGCAGTGACCGCTTCCACCGCCGCCGACCGCCGGTACCTGAGAGTTTCGATCGGTTCGACCTGGACCGAACACCGCCACGTTGAGGCACTACGGCAGGCCATCGACGCGTCGGCGTGAACCCAAACCCGGCCGCACCCCGGTTGGTTGCGCCGTTCGACTCCGGCAAGGTTGTCCGGCCAGCAGCAAGAACCGAAGCGACAATTCCCCGTGTGCTGCTTCGACGCGCCAGACTGCAGACATGCCAGAACCACAACCAATGCGGCTCGGAGAGATCGCCAACGACGCCTACGCCGAACGAGACAAGCCTTTAGCCGGGGTTCGGATTCTGGCGGTTGAGCAGATGGCGGCGCTGCCGTTCGGAACCCAGCTTCTGGCTCGCCTCGGGGCTGAAGTTACTAAGGTCGAACCCCCCGAGACTGGGGACAGCGGACGGGGTTCGATGCCGGCGATCACCGACCCGGACGGGCGCACGGTGGGGGCCACGTTCCTTCGCAACAACCTCAACAAGCAGTCGTTGACCATCAACCTCAAAGAGTCCGACGGGGTGGCGTTATTCCTCGAACTGGCCAAAGGGTTCGACATTGTTGCCGAGAATTTCAAAGCCGGCACCGCCGAGCGACTCGGTATCGGCTACGAGGCGGTACGAGCCGTCAATCCGGAAGTCATTTACCTGTCGGTGTCCGGTTTCGGCAACGACTCGGCTTCTCCCCACATCCACCGCGCCGCCTACGCCGCGGTGGTTGAAGGGATGTCTGGCATTTACGAATACAAGCGCCGGGCCGACCGGCCACCGATCGTGAACCCGGTCGGAGCGTTAGGTGACATTAGTTCGGCCCTGTTCGGTGTGATCGGTGTGCTGGCTGCACTCCGCGACCGTGATCGAACCGGCGAAGGCCAACGGGTAGACATCGCCATGCTTGATGCCACCATGGCCATGACCGATCTGGTCACCAACTTTGCGTCGATGGGTATCCCCGACGAGTCGGCAAGCACGGTGGGAATTATCGACACATTCCAGGCTGGCAGCGGGCATTTCATTGTGCAGGTCGTGCGCGAACACCAGTTCACGGCGCTCGCTGAAGCCACCGGCAACGAGCAATGGCTTAGCGACCCTCGACTGGCGACCCGGGAAGGCTGGCGGGACTATCTCGAAACGGTGATCCGTCCCGACATTGAACGCTGGGCGGCACCGATGACCAAACGTCAAGCGGTCGACGTGCT
>JAFMKU010000023.1 GCA_017852795.1 Candidatus Neomicrothrix sp. | reverse complement strand
ATCAGTTCAATGGCCTGTTCCATCTGAGGATCGAAATCGTCGGGGGTGAAAGGCATCTCGGTGGGGCTGAGGGCTGCTTCTTCATTCGACGGGATCTCATCGGGGTGGTGCAGGATCGCCCGGTGAGCGTAGGAACCGACTTCCATGGATCCGGCCGACTGGCGTTCGTAGCAGAAGGTGTCCATGTCGCGAACGATCGGATAGCCGATCTCGTTGTTCGTTTCGGCAAGGATGTCGATGGGGCCAACGTCGGCCATCTGATGCACCGCCGGGACCAGCGGAATGTAGGTGTTGGCCATGTTGGCGATCCGGTTGCTCCAGATCCCACAGGCGATCACCACGTAGTCAGCCTCGATGGTGCCTTTGTCGGTGACAACACCGGTGATCCGGCGGCGACCATTGGGGCGTTCGCGGTCATCGGTGAGCAGGTCGAGCACTTCGGTGTTGGCAAACACCTGACACCCAGCTTTTTCGATCGCTTCTTTTCGCATGACCGTGCCGGTTTCCAGCGAGTCGACAACCGAAACGGTCGGGCAGTAGAAACCGCCGAGGATGACGTCTTCGTTGATGAACGGCACCAGCTCTTTGACCTGGGCTGGTTCGAGCAGGTGAGCTTCGACCCCCCACGCCTTGGCCGAGGTCATCCGGCGCTGCAGTTCGTTCATGCGTTCTTCGGTACGGGCCACTTCGATGCCACCGCAGTCGACCGAAAGGTTCATGTCGCGGTACTGGTTGGCTGACTGCTCACCGAGCAGCGCCATCTCCTTGTTGTGATCGACCGGGAAGATGAAGTTGGAGGCATGGCCGGTGGAGCCACCGGGGTTCGGAAGCGGTCCTTTGTCGAGCAGCACAAGGTCGGTCCATCCCAGTCGGGCAAGATGCCCAACCAGACAGTTGCCGACGATGCCAGCACCGATGACAACACACTTCGCAGAGGTGGGAAATTCGCTCACAGGAGTTCCTCAAAATCGTAAACGTGGGTTTCGAAACAACGTTTCGAACTGGTGGAGACACGGACGACGATCAACGTTGTTGCGTGCGCCGCACCCGCTCGGGGTACACCACCACAGTTGTCGGTGATATATCACTCGTGTATCATGTTCATCGTAGACCAGCCTTGCGGCCTAGGCAACCCCGAGAAGCGGACCCCAGTGAGCGAACCCACTCTCAGCGAACAGGCATACCAACGACTCCGGGACCTCATCGTCCGGCTGGAGTTCGCGCCCGGCGATGTGCTGAACGAGGATTCGCTGCAAGAACAACTCTCCATTGGTCGAACTCCCATCCGCGAGGCGCTGCAACGGTTGGCCCGAGAGCATTTCGTTACGGTGATCCCCCGCCGAGGCATGTTCGTGAGCGGGATCGACGTCTCCGAGCTTTCGCTGCTGTTCGAAACCCGGACCGTGCTCGAACCCTACGCCGCTCGACTGGCGGCCGCCCGCGGTGACCAGACACTCTGGACTGCGATGCAACAGGCCCTGAACCAGGCCACGGCCTCACAAACCGCCGACGACCTCATGGCCATCGACCGAACCTGCCATGAGTTGATGTGGCGAGCGGCCGGCAATCGGTTCCTGACCGACACCCTCGACATGCTCTATGCCCAGTCGGATCGGCTCTGGCACCTCTACCTCGCCGATGTCGCCGACATGGGTGAGGCCGTCGACGAGCACGCCACCATTCTGGATGCCCTTCAAACCGGGGATGGGGACCGAGCCAGCGATCTGGTCTACGAACACATCCGAGTGTTCGACGCCCAGATCCGCGATGCTGTGACCGACCGCCTGGCGTCACCCCTCGCCGGTTAGCATTCCACTATGCGGAACTCTTCCGCATAGTGGAACAGACTGCTACCATTCGACGACCGCCACCGCGCGGCCGTGAACGCCAAACTCGCCACATCAAGGGGCTGACATGCCATTCCCGTCCGATCTGGAAATCGCCAGCCAGGCCAATCTGGCCCCGCTAAGCGATATCGCCGCCGCCGCCGACATCCCCGCCGAATGCCTAGAGCCGTATGGTTCCGGGGCCGCCAAGATCACCCTTGACGCCATCGAGAAGATGGCGGACCGGCCCCGAGCCCGGTACGTCGTGGTCTCAGCCATTACCCCCACCCCGCTCGGGGAAGGCAAGACCACCACCACGGTCGGACTCGGACAGGCCTTCCAGCACATCGGCAAATCCGCCACGATCACCATCCGTCAACCCTCTATGGGCCCCACCTTTGGCATCAAAGGCGGCGCGGCCGGCGGTGGGTACAGCCAGGTCGTCCCGATGGAACTGCTCAACCTTCACCTCACCGGCGACATGCACGCCGTGACCGCCGCCCACAACCTCTGCTCGGCCATGGTCGACGCCCACCTCTACCACGGCAACGAGGCCGGCTTCGATCTTCACAACATCACTTGGCGGCGGGTGCTCGACGTCAACGACCGATCATTGCGCAACATCACACTCGGCCTCGGAGGACGCCTCGACGGAATCCCCCGCGAATCAGGCTTTGATATCACCGCCGCTTCCGAAGTGATGGCCGCGTTGGCGCTGGCCACCGACCTGCACGACCTCCGGGCCCGCATGGGACGCATCGTGCTTGGCTACACCAAAGACGGCACCCCGATCACCGCCGAAGCCATCGGAGCGGCCGGCTCCATGACCGTCATTTTGCGGGAAGCCATCAAACCCAACCTGATGCAGACCTTGGAGAACACTCCGGCGCTGGTTCACACCGGCCCGTTCGGCAACATCGCCACCGGCAACAGCTCCATCGTGGCCGACCGGATCGGCATCCACACCGGCGATTACCTGCTGACCGAAGCCGGGTTCGGTGCCGACATGGGCGCCGAGCGGTTCTTCAACATCAAGTGTCGCTACTCGGGAATAACCCCCGACGCTGCGGTACTGGTGGCGACCGTCCGTGGCCTCAAAGCCCACTCCGGCAACCACAAGATCGTGGCGGGCAAAGACCTGCCTCCCGCCCTGCTCGAAGCCAACCCCGACGAGGTGCATCAGGGTGGCGACAACCTCCGTAAGCAACTCGAAAACATGAAGATCCACGGTGTGACCCCGGTCGTCGCCATCAACGTCTTCCCTGGTGATCACGACGAAGACATCCGAGCCATCCACGAGATCGCCGAGGAATACGGAGCTCGAGCTGCCGTGTCCACCCACTTCTCCGACGGAGGCCGCGGTGCGGCTGAACTGGCGACCGCGGTGGCTGAAGCGGCCGATGAACCATCGAACTTCGAGGTGCTCTACCCCGACGAGATGGCGCTGAAAGACAAGATCCACACGGTGGCGACCAAGGTGTACGGCGCCGATGGGGTCAGTTACACCCCCGCGGCGGAGAAACAACTCGCCACCTACACCGACGCCGGGTTCGGCCACCTTCCGGTCTGCATTGCCAAAACCCACCTGTCGATCTCCGCGTTCGCGGAACGCAAAGGTGCCCCCACCGGCTGGACCCTCCCGGTTCGAGAAGTCCGAGCGTCGGTGGGTGCCGGGTTCGTGTACCCAATCTGCGGCGACATGCGCACCATGCCCGGGCTCGGTACCAAACCCGCGGCGATGAGCATCGACATTGACGCCGACGGCAACGTCATCAACCTCTCGTAACCGACTCCTGCGACCAAACCGAAAGACTGCGATGCCACGAAATCTGCTCACCCGACTCGGCCGAATGCCGGGAGCGAACCCACGACGCGACGAGACCGACGCCTCACGGGCGCACCGACTCAAACTCATCGACGACATGACCTTCGAGGTCATCCCACTCAAGTCGCTGCCTGACGCCGAAGCGGCACTTCCCGCCGGCGCCAAAGTGTCGGTCACCGCCTCCCCGGCCAAAGGCCTTGAGGCCACTCAGGAAATCACCGAACGCCTCCTGGCTGCCGGATTTCAGGCCATCCCTCACATCTCGGCCCGCATGGTGCGAGACCGCCAGCACACCCGCGAGTTGGCCCAGTGGTTCCGCACGGCCGGGGTTTCCACGCTGTTTATCGTGGGTGGCGATGCCGACCCACCCGGCGATTATCCCGATGCCATCGAGTTTCTTGCCGACCTACTCAATCAAGAACACGGCCTTCACACCATCGGCGTAACCGCCTACCCCGACGGCCACGCCACCATTAGCAACGAGAAACTCCACGAGGCGCTCCACGACAAACAAGCCCTCCTCGACGAAGCCGGGTTGGCCGGCTACTGCTCCACCCAGATGTGTTTTGATCCCAAGCTCATCGAACGCTGGATCCGGGCCGAACGGGCCGAGGGTCTCACCCTGCCGGTGCATCTCGGGTTGAGCGGGGTCGTTGACCGGACGAAGCTGCTCACCATGGGTGCTCGGCTAGGGATTGGGCAGTCGCTGTCGTATCTGCGCAAGAACCGACGGGCGATTACCTCAATGATGACCACCGCGTCGTATGACCCGAACGATCTCCTCGTTCCGCTTTCGGGCACCATGCACGAACTGGATTTCCAAGGGCTCCACGTGTTCACGTTTAACCAGGTGGCAGCCACCGACCAATGGCGCCGTCAGCAACTCGCCACCGCTAACTAACGGTTCTGGTCGGGCCGGTCTTCCGGTTCGGGGTTGCGGTTCAACAATCTGGTTCGCAGCGAGGTCAGGTGAAGAAACGATCCGGTGACCACCGTGGTGGCCGCCCCGCGTTGTTGGGCCAGCGCTGCGGCGCGGGCCTGATCGAGCGCCACCGTGACCTGCGGTTGACCGCGCCGCCGAAACACCTCCGCCACCGATTCGGCCGGTAGGGAACGCGGACCGATCTGGTCGGTGTCGGGTCCAAACTCGGTCACGACCAGTTCATCGAACACTCCAGCCAGCGCATCGGCACAAGCCTCCGGGTCTTTACCGGACCCCAAGGCCAGGATTCCCAGCCGAGGCCGTGGTTCGTCGGCGAGAAGCTCGGCTAACCCTCGCAGTTTCAACGGGTTGTGAGCGCCATCGAAAATCAGGTGACCGGTGGCGTGTTGATGCCGTTCGTAACGGCCGGGCGAATCGGGCACCGGCTGCGGTTCCACATCGGCGTCCAGCAGGGCTAGCGCCGCCGCCGCGGTCGCTTCGGCCTGCTGAAGCCAGGAACCACCGCCCGCCACTTCGATCAGATCAACCCCGAACTTCACCGCAAGGCGCCGCACTTCCACCCCAACGTCAAGGTGAGGTTGATAGCCGAGCACCGCCCGTTGCCGGCCCTCCATCACCGCTGCTTTCTCGGCTGCGATTAGCACCGGATCGTGGCCCAAAACTTCCTGATGATCCCGACCGACCGCGGTGATCACCGTCAAGACGTCGGCCCGGCCAAAGACGTTGGTGGCGTCGTGACGCCCACCGATTCCGGCTTCCACCACCAGCCAGCGGGTCTGCGCGTTGCGGGCCATCACCAGCGCCAGCGCAGTGGTCACCGCAAAGAACGTCGGAGGCCGGCCTTCGCTTCGAAGCTTCTCGCTGACCGGGTCCACCTCGTCAACCGCTACGGCAACGAGTTCCCAAGCCGGCAACGCACGGTCCACGGTGAAGCGTTCGCGAACGTCATCGACGTGGGGTGAACGGTGAAGCCCGACGCTTTGACCAGCGGCCCGCAGCGACTCGGCCACCGCAGTGGCCACCGTTCCTTTCCCGGCCGTGCCGACAACATGCACGGCCGGGACCCGATCCTGAGGACGACCAAGCAGGTCTAGCAGTTCCCGGGATCGCTGCCGGGCCTCATCACCTCGCGGAGGGTCAGGTTGCATAAACGATGCCAGCCACGCCTGCACCCGTTGTTGTTCTGGCGACGGCAGCCCCACCCGGCACAGCCTTCCATAGTTATTGTCCCCACCTCACCTCCCTGCGGGTCGCGCCTGTCCGGAGGCGCGTGTCGCTCCTGTCCAGAATGCTGATCGGGTGGCAAGTGCTCGCGCTAGCGGCGGTGCGGCGCGCTACTCTCACTGCGGGGTAATGGAACGGTTCCACCATGCAGAACACCATCAGCGACGTTGAGCTGACCGACGACACAACCGACGCGGAGGAGTGACGTGAACGTACTACTTGCCGATTCGCTCCCGGACGCCGCCGTTGCGCGTCTCACCGCTGAAGGCGACACCGTCACCGTCATGCCCGAACTTGACGCTGACACGCTCGGCGATCACCTTGCGGGGCACGAAGTACTGATTGTCCGGTCCACCAAGGTCACCGCCGAAGCCCTCGCCCGCGCCGATCGACTTGGTTTGATCGTGCGAGCCGGAGCCGGCACCAACACCATCGACTGTGACCGGGCCGCGGAGCTCGGGATCTACGTCTGCAACGTTCCCGGCAAAAACGCGATCGCCGTCGCCGAACTCACCCTCGGCCTGTTGCTGGCCGTCGACCGCCACATCGCGGATGCCACCGCCGATCTTCGGGCCGGGATCTGGAACAAACGCGACTACTCCGAGGCCCAAGGTCTTTTCGGACGCCGACTCGGCATCATCGGGGTCGGCGAAATCGGGCTCGCTACCGCCGCCCGGGCCTGGTCGTTCGGTATTGACGCGGTAGCGGTTCGCAAGCCGGGCCGTTCACCGCTGGCGGTCGCTCGGGCCGAAGGAGCCGGGATCACCTTCCTCGACAGCATCGAGGAACTTCTGGCAACCTCCGACTTCGTTTCGATTCATGTTCCGGGAACGGCAGACACCAAGAATCTGGTTGACGCCGCGTTTCTCAACCAGATGAAACCGGGAGCGGTGTTGCTCAACACTTCCCGAGGTGATGTCGTTGATGAAGCCGCGCTGCTCCGTGCCATGGACGAACGCGGCCTGCGGGCTGGGCTCGATGTGTTTGCCGACGAACCGGCGGGCGGTACTGGCCCGTTCACCAGCCAACTCGCACAACACCCCCACGTGGTTGCCACTCACCACATCGGCGCTTCCACCGATCAAGCCCAAGCCGCGATCACCGACGGCACCATCGACACCGTGCAGGCCTACCGGGCTGGCACCACCATCAACTGTGTCAACCTCGAACCTGTCCCCCGCCGCGCCGCCACCCTCATCGTGCGTCACCATGACCGGGTCGGGGTGCTGGCCAGCGTGCTGGCCATTCTGCGCAGCGAGTCGCTCAACGTGTCCACCATGCAGAACCAGGTGTTTGCCGGTTCACGGGCCGCGGTGGCCTCGATCGGGGTCGCTGATCTCCCGGGTTCGTCAGTGATCGACGAGATTCAGGCCCTCGACGACGTCATCTACGTATCGGTTTCCCCCACATGACCACCCGTCACCTGCTAGCGGCGTTTCCCGGGTGGCTGATCAAACCGGAATGGGCGGCTCGGGTCATTGCCGGTGCCTACGACGCGAAAAGCCCGAGCGAACGGCGAGACATCGTCGAAGCCAACCCTTACTCGTACCTTGGGGTCACTCGCTCAGCGGAAGATCTCGCCGACGGGGACGCTGCCGACGATCAGGAACTGGTCCGCCGCGGCGCCCAGACCCTACTGGGGATCCTTGACGCTGGCGCGTTTGCCGCCACCGGATCGTCCACGCTGTACGTCTACCGTTTGACATTTGCCGGGCACGCCCAAACCGGGGTGGTTGGCGCCCTTGATGTTGAGGCGTTCACCGACGGTCGAGTGCTCACCCACGAAAACGTTCGACCCGACCGGGCCGGCCTGCTCGCTCGTCACCTTCGTGAGGTCGGGGCCACGTCGTCACCGATCACGCTCACCCACCGGGCTAACCCGGCGGTGACCGAACTGCTCGATTTGGTCGCCACCCGCACCGCAACCGTGGACCACGTGATCGAAGAAGTCCGACATCAGGTCTGGCCGCTCACCGAACCAGAAGCCGAAACGGTAAGCAGCCTGCTGGACTCGGTAACGCTGTACGTCACCGACGGCCACCACCGTTCGGCCGCGGCCCTTGCTGGTGCCGCCAGCCAACCCGAGCCAACGTTCCTACGAACGCTGGCCGCGGTGTTTCCCGACGACGCGCTCCGAGTTGAGGCGTTCCACCGTCGAGTTCCGGATCGTCAAGGCCGAACCACCGAAGCGCTGATCGCCGCATTGCAGGAGATCGGCTCGGTTCAGCGGTGCGGAACTCAGGAGGAGGCTCGACCTCAAGCCCCTCAACAGATCGGTGTCTACCACCAGCATCACTGGCTTCTCCTGACGCTTCCCCAACCCGAAACCGCCAGCGCAGTGGGCCGTCTCGACGTTGAGCGGCTCCGTCAAGACATCATCGCTGAGGTCTTTGGGATTGACGAACTCATACCCAACAGCGGCATCGACTACGTACCAGCTCCGAGTGGGATCGACGAAGTACGCCTGCGCTGCGACGAGGACGGCTCGGTTGGCTTCATCATGTATCCGACAACGGTCGGCGACTTGATGGCCGTCGCCGATGCCCGCGAACTGATGCCCCCAAAGTCGTCCTACGTGGCACCCAAACCTCGATCTGGGATTTTCCTGCGGCTGCTCGGAACCGGAGCCACCCGCCACCTAGGCGAGCCGTAGCGTCCGGATCAGGCCACCGAGAACACGCCCTGCATGCGCGCGGCGTGGAACGTGTTTTCCAGAAGGCAGGCGATCGTCATCGGGCCGGTACCGCCCGGCATCGGTGTGATCGCACCGGCCACCGCCTGCACACTGTCGAAATCAACATCGCCTTGAATCCCGTCAGCGGTTCGTGAAATGCCAACGTCAAGCACCGCCGCTCCCGGCTTCACGAAATCAGCGGTCACCAACCCGGCAATCCCCGCCGCGGCCACGATGATGTCGGCTTCTCGACAAACCGCCGCCAGATCCGCAGTCCGACTGTGAGCCAACGTCGGGGTGGCATCACAGCCTTTGCGGCCCAACAGCAGCACCTGCGGTAACCCCACCAGCGTGGATCGGCCGATCACCACCGCCGACCGGCCTGCGGTTGCGATTTGGTAACGCTCCAGGAGGCGCATGACTCCCAGAGGCGTGCACGGCACATGCCCGTCGCGTCCCCGCACCAACCGCCCCATAGAGCGTTCGGTCAGCCCGTCCACATCTTTTTCGGGTGGCAGCAGATCCAACACCCGTTCAGCATCCAAACCGTCCGGAAGCGGAAGTTGCACCAAAATCCCGTGCACGGTCGGGTCGGATGCCAACCCCAAAACCGCAGCTTCGAGTTCCTGCTGGGAGACATCGCCAGGGAGTTCAACATGCCGGGACTGCATCCCTGCTTCTTCTGCTTTGCGCCGCTTGTTGCGGACATAGATCTGGCTGGGCTTATCGTCGCCGACCAGCACCGTGGCGAGACACACCGCAGGGTTACCTAGTTCGGTGATCCTGCCGTTGAGTTCAGCCACCAGCGCATCGCGGAGACGGTTGCCGTCCATCAGGACCGCTCCACCCGGCGTGTGCTCTACATCCAAAATTTCGCTCACACCGAGAAGGTAGTCGCGGAACCAGACGAGCCGCAGCAATTGCCGTAACCTCAATGGTTTGACCACGAACTTGTACCGCTGGCAGTACCAGGCCTTGGACGCGTGGTACCGCTGCGGCCGTCGCGGTGTGGTCGAAGCGGTTACCGGTTCCGGAAAAACCGACGTGGCGCTGGCCGCCATCGAACACGCAGTCAACCGTGGACTTTTCGCGTTGGTCATCGTTCCGTCGCGGGTACTGATGGAGCAATGGTTCGAACGGCTCAACGCCTGGCTTCCCGAAGCGGCGGTCGGCCGGTTGGGTGACGGCTACCGGGACCGTCCCATCGACTGCGACGTGCTGGTCACCACTCGCCATTCAGCTGCAAGTCGGGTTCCGCTCCCACCCACGGCGCTCGGAGGGATCTTGGTGGCCGACGAATGCCACGGTTTCGGGGGTGGGGTGCTCCGCAAAAGCCTGCTGCCTGAATACCAGGAACGGCTTGGGCTCACCGCCACCCTCGAACGGGCCGACGATGCGGTCGAGTCGATCCTGCTGCCGTACTTCGGAGGGATCTGTTACCGGTACGAGTTCGCCGATGCCATCGCCGATGGCGTGTGCGCCCAACCGCGGGTGGCGTTTCTGGCGGTTCCCCTCACCGACAAAGAACGAGAAACCTACGACGAAACCGAGCGGGCGATCGTCGGGGCTCGGCAACGACTCAAACAGATCGACGGGATCCCTCACCATCCCTTCGGTGACTTCCTCGCCGCGGTGCATCACCTAGCCGCCAACGATGCCGGTCCCGACGGTCGGGCCGCCAGCGAGTACCTCGATGCGTTCTCGATCCGGCGGGAGATCGTGGCCACCAGTTCCGCCAAGTACACCGCGCTTGGACAGTTCGCGGATCCCATTCGCGACGCCAACGGGGCGTTGTTGTTCACCGAAACGGTCCCGGCCGCAAACCACGCCATCGTCCGACTCGACCCGCACATCCGCATCGAGCTGATCACCGGCGAAACGAAACGCAGTGACCGCACTCGAATCCTCGACGGCCTCCGGGAAGGAACCCTCGACGCGGTCGCCGCACCCCGGGTGCTCGACGAAGGCGTGGACGTACCCAACGCCAACCTCGGGATCGTGGTGTCCGCGAGCCGAACCCGACGACAGATGATCCAACGCATGGGTCGGGTACTGCGACGCAAACCCCTAGGCGAGGGGGCCTGTTTCGTCATCATTTTTGCCTCCGACACCATGGAAGATCCTCGGCTGGTCGACGACCGCGACGGCTTCCTCGAAGAGATCGAACGGATCGCCGAAGCCAGCCGAGTTTTTGCCGGTACTCAACTCGGCGAACTCAGCGGTTTTCTTCGCTACACCGGTCCCGCGGTGGTCCCCGAACCGATCACCGTCGGCCGTTTCGTACCGCCCGATCCCCTCCCGGTCCAGGAACACGACACCGCGCAGGACCATCTGCCCTACCTAGAAATGGTCAGCCCCGAACTCCCTGAGATTCGCAAACCCCGCCAAACCCGTCGACCACCCCGTCTTTCCAGCGGCGAAAACCCGGTGACGGTGATCTCGATCGATGGACAATGGGTGCTGTGCTGCACCGGTTGTGGGGCACAGGCCGCGCCTCGCGCCTACAAATGGCAGGCCCTCGACGACAAGGTGGACTGCAAATGTGTCCGCTAGCCCGGTTCGGGCCAGCAGCCGCCCACCACCGGTGTCAACTAGACCGAAGTTCGCCGTCGTGTCGCACCACCGCGTATCTTCTACACCATGACTAGCCCGGAGGAACTCGCCGAGGCGGCGGCGGCTGCGATGTTCGCCAACGACCGCAACGCTCACGCCATGGGCATGGTCGTGACCAGCATCGGTCCGGGGCGAGCCACCGTCGAAATGACGGTCACTGAGCACATGACCAACGGGTTTGACGTCTGCCACGGGGGTGTGATCTTTACCTTGGCGGATACCGCGATGGCGTTCGCTTCGAACTCTCGCGGCGGAACCCACCTTGCCGCACACGCCAACATCGAGTGGTTGGCTCCCGCCCGACGAGGCGATCAACTGCGGGCCGAAGCCAACGAGATCCACCTCCGGGGACGAAGCGCGGTTTTTGACATCACGGTTCACGGGCCCGACGGGGTGATTGCTTTGTTCCGGGGCCAGACCAGAAAGATCGCCGACGACGGACCGGCATCGTGAACGAACGGCACATCAAGGCCTACGAATACGAGGATCTGGCGGCCAGCAAGATGGCCGATCTCGGACTGGACCCGGAGCACTTTCGAGCCATGTTCGGGATCTTCCGGATCAGCGCCCGCATGTACAACGATCTGGAAAGCATGATTCACCGGCCCGCAGGCTGGACCCTGGCCGGGTTCCGAATCATGTTCATGCTTTGGGTCCTGGGACCTTCCGAGTCGTCAGAAATTGCTCGACTGTCCGGTTTGACCCGGGCTGCGATTTCTAGTTCGGTCAACACGCTCGAACGCGACGGCCTCGTGGAGCGTCGACGCGAAAGCGAAGATCGACGTCTCGTCACCCTGCACCTGACCGACGACGGCGAACGGCGGCTGGAAGCGGCGTACCGGATCCAGAACGAACGCGAAGAGCTGCTGCTGGGGTCGTTACGCCCCGACGAACTCGCCACCCTGACCGAGTTGATGCGCCGGGTGAGCTCTACCCGGCTCGGTGACGCTACTTCGTAACCCGCTGTGCTTTGCCCTGGCTTCTCGGCACCGCTTCGGGATCCACGACCCTCACCGATGTCGTCACCCCAATCATGGTTTTGATCCGGGCTTCGGCCTGACGAGCGACGGACGCATCGTCTTGGGCGAACCCCGCCGGGTCGCGTTCGACGGTGATGGTGAGGGTGGCCAGATTCCCTTCGCGACCGACGTGCAGTTGGTAGTGCGGCGCCAGCCCCGGAACTTGCAGAAGTTCCGCCTCAACTTGTGAGGGATAGATGTTCACACCGCGGATGATCAGCATGTCGTCGCTTCGCCCGGTGATCCGGTCGAGCCGGCGCATGGTCCGAGCCGTCCCGGGTCGTAGCGCAGTGATGTCACCAGTTCGGTAGCGGATAACCGGAAGAGCCTCTTTGGTGAGTGACGTGATGACGAGTTCGCCCGGTTCACCATCGGGAAGCACCATGCCGGTCTCCAGGTCGATGATCTCGGGAAAGAAATGGTCTTCCCAGATGGTGAGCCCATCTTTGGTTTCCGCACATTCCTGCGCAACTCCCGGGCCAATAACTTCCGACAGGCCGTAGATGTCCACCGCGTCGATACCGAGTCGGCTTTCCAGTTCGGTACGCAACGCTTCCGACCACGGTTCTGCCCCAAACACCCCGACCTTGAGCGATAACGCGCGGGGGTCACACCCTTGGCGTTCCATCTCATCGATCAAGTTGAGGCAGTAGGACGGGGTTACGGTGATCACGCGGGGTGCAAAATCGATGATGAGTTGCACCTGCCGCTCGGTCTGGCCGCCGCCGAATGGCACAACGGTGCAGCCGAGCCGTTCCGCTCCGTAATGCGCGCCGAGCCCCCCGGTGAACAACCCGTAGCCGTAGGCGTTGTGCAGCAGGTCTCCGGGACGGGCCCCGGCTGCGTACAGCGACCGGGCCATCACCGTGGCCCACATCTCAAGGTCGTTGCGGGTGTATCCGACGACGGTCGGTTTGCCGCTCGTCCCAGAGGAGGCATGGACCCGAGCGAGTTGTTCTCGAGCAACCGCGAAACGACCGAACGGGTAGGCATCTCGCAGATCGGATTTGACGAGGAACGGCAACCGGGACAGATCCTCAAGGGTGGTGATGTCCTCGGGGTGCACACCGACCCTGTCAAAGGCTTCTCGATACTGAACCACGTTGGCGTAGGCCCGGGCCACGGTGGCCCGCAGCCGTTCCGTTTGGAGCGCTCGAAGCTCGTCAACCGACGCGGTCTCGATCGGTTCATAGGCGTCGCTGGTCACCGCAGGTTCCTTCCCTCATCACGGTCTTGGCCGCTCCATGTTTCTTGGGTCAGGGCTAGACGTCAAAGTCAACGACCACCGACCGGGTGGTGGGCTGCGATTGGCAGGTCAGCACGAAACCGGCGTCGATTTCTCCCGGCAGGAGCCCGTGGGTGGCTTTCATCGTGACGTCCCCGGTAACGAGGTGGGCCCGGCACGTGGAACAAACCCCGGCTTCGCACGAATAGGGAACATCGGGGTGAACCCGGCGGATCGCCGCCAGAAGACTGTCACCCTCGTACACCTCGAAGGCCACCGACCGGCCGTGCAAGGTTGCCGAACCGGAACTCACCGCCACCATCGACGCATCGACCGGGCCGGTTACCTGCTGGCGGGCGCGCCCAGTTTGGGCACCACTGAACCGTTCGCTACGGATCGCATCACCAGCGAGCCCCCGGCCACGAAAGACGTCCTCCATCACTTGGATCAACCCTTCCGGGCCGCAGACGAACACCAGATCCGGGTCGGCAGGAAGCAGGTTCTGGTTGATCGCGACGTTGATCGAATCCACCGTCGGGCGTCCGGTCAGCAAATCTAGAGCGCTTCGTTCCTGCGTGAATTGGCGCCAGACCCGAAACCGGTCAAGGTGCCGGTTCCGCAGGCCTTCAACGTCGTCGAGCAACATGGCCGACGACGGCCCCCGGTCGACCTGCAACAGGGTGACATCTGCGTGAGGTTCCGCGGCCAGTATCGACGCGGCGATGGAGTAGACCGGGGTGATACCGCTGCCTCCGGCAACCAGCAGGTACCGCCGAGCTTGCGTCGGGTCGAGTGGATGGGTGAAGGTCCCGGCGGGGGGAAGCGCCTCTAGTTGATCGCCTACGGCGAGTGCTGAAGTCGCCCAGGTAGAGAACGCTCCTCCGTCAACCCTGCGGATTCCTACCCGGAGCCGAGGGTCTCCTTCGGGGCTGCAAATGGAATAGCTCCGTCGGAGCTCCACCCCATCAAAGGTGCGCCGAAAGGTCAGGTACTGGCCGTGAACGAAACCGACCGGTTCGCCACTGCGAGGCTGCAACGTGACCAGCACCGACTCCGCGGTGTCTCGTTCCAGATCGACCACGTCCAGAGGTATAAAGCCGCTCATCGGCGCAGTTCCTTGAAGGCCTCGAAGGGCTGCCGACAGCCGTGACAGTGATGCAGCGCCTTGCAGGCAGTGGCACCAAAACCTGCCACCAGCCGGGTTTGGCGAGAACCACAGTGGGGGCAGGCGACGGGCAGGTCGATGGGTACGGGGCCATCGCCAACCATCGCCGGGGGGGCAATGCCGGCTGCGGCGAGTTTGGCCCGACCGGCCTCGGTGATGTCATCGGTCGACCAGGCCGGTGCCATTTCGAAATCAACGACCGCCACGAAACCGACGCCGCGCACCACGTCTTCGACATCGGCACGTATCTGTTCGGTCGCTGGGCATCCAAGAAACGTCGGTGCGATCACCACCGCCGCGTGGTCCCCTTCGAGTTCTACCCGACGCACCATGCCGAGGTCGCCAATGGTGACATGCGGCAGTTCCGGATCCGGTACCGCCTTCACCGCCGACAACAGCTCCTCTACCATTTGGCCCCCGGGAAGGCGCTTGCCACTTCTTGAAGTTCCTGGAGGAGCCCTTCGAGGTGCTCACTGTGGTGACCGGTCCAACCACCGGACTGGGCCGTGACCCCCACCGGGAGGGTCAGGGTTGCTTCGGCCATGGTCGCCGCCACGTCGGCGCGCCAGGCATCGGCGATGTCATCTCCGATCAGCCCGTCAGACCGCAGCGCTGCGTCGTCGGCGGGGGCGGTGATCAGCTCTTCGGCGTAAGGCCAGAGCGCGTCGAGCCCGGCTTGGGCGCGACGGTGGCTTTCGTCGGTTCCGTCACCGAGCCGAACCACCCAACCTCGACAGTGGCGGAGATGAAACTCGGTTTCGTTGCGGGCCCGGACCGCTAACGCGGCCAACGTCTGGTCACGACTGGTGGTCATCGACTGCCAGTAGAGCAAGGCCGCGTGGTCATGGAGGACCTGACGGATCATGGTGTGGGCGAAATCGCCGTTGGGCTGTTCGACCAGCAGCGGGTTGAGAAACTCTGTGCTGGTCCGCCAATAGGCGAAATGGTCTTCGTCGTGGCCTTGCCCTTCGAGCTCGCCGGCGTAGGTGTAGAGGTGGCGGGCCTGCCCGAGAAGGTCAAGGCTGATGTTGGCCAGCGCCATGTCTTCTTCGAGTTCCGGAGCATGCGTGATCCACTGCCCGAGCCGTTGGGAAAGCACCAACGCCCGATCCCCGTGGCGGAGTACGTGAGCGAGAAGCGGGTCCGCGACGGTGTTCACATCTGGTCCACTTCGCTCGGAAGTTCGAAACTGGTCGGGAACCGAAAGCTTTTGTCATCGGCCGGTTCAAACAACGAATCCTGGTCATCGGGGTCGGAAGCCACGACCTGTTCGGAAGGCACCACCCACAGGCTGATCCCTTCTTGGCGTCGAGTGAACAGGTCCCGTCCGGCTTGCAGCGCGGTTTCCCCGTCCGCAGCATGGACCGAACCGACATGGGTGTGGCTCAGCCCTCGGCGGGCCCGTAGAAACACTTCCCAGCGGGGCCAGTCGGCGTTCATGCTGCCTGCCGTTGACGGGCCGCGTAGGCCGCGGCGGCTTCTCGAACCCATGCCCCGTTTTCGTGGGCTTCTCGCCGCACCCGAAGCCGTTGCTCGGGGAGGTCTCCTTCGCCACGCACCATGCGAGCGAATTCTTCCCAGTCGGGTTCCCCGAAGTCGTAGTGGCCCCGTTCGTCGTTCCAGCGCAGTTCCGGATCGGGGATGGTGAGCCCCAACAGTTCAGCCTGAGGAACGGTCATGTCGACGAACCCCTGCCGGAGTTCGTCGTTGGTGAAGCGTTTGATCCCCCACGCCATGTTCCGAGCGTTGTGGACCGATTCGCTGTCGGGCGGCCCGAACATCATCACGCTCGGCCACCACCAGCGGTTCAACGCCTCCTGAGCCATCTGCTTTTGCTCCGCGGTGCCTTCGGTGAGGCGCAGCAGGATCTGGAACCCTTGACGTTGATGGAAACTTTCTTCTTTGCAGATTCTGACCATCGCCCGCCCGTACGGTCCAAACGAGCAGCGGCAGAGTGGCACCTGGTTGGCGATCGCGGCTCCATCCACCAGCCACCCGATCGCTCCGACATCGGCCCAGGTCGGCGTCGGGTAATTGAAGATGCTGGAGTACTTCTGGCGCCGAGTATGTAACCGATCCAGCAGTTCGGCGCGGGTGGTGCCAAGGCTCTCAGCCGCACCGTAGAGGTACAGGCCGTGCCCAGCCTCGTCCTGCACTTTGGCGATAAGGATCGCTTTGCGATGCAGCGACGGGGCTCGGCTGATCCATGCTCCTTCCGGCTGCATCCCAATAATTTCGCTGTGGGCGTGCTGGGCGATCTGACGGACCAACGTCTGTCGATACTCTTCGGGCATCCAATCGTCGGGTTCGATACGT
This sequence comes from Candidatus Neomicrothrix sp., assembly GCA_017852795.1. GTDB lineage: Bacteria > Actinomycetota > Acidimicrobiia > Acidimicrobiales > Aldehydirespiratoraceae > UBA11606. The sequence continues at coordinate 15,479 of JAFMKU010000023.1, read as the reverse complement.
TCGTCGGCTTCGATAAGCGAATCGAACCGTTGTTGGGCGTGGATGGTCATCAGTTTCCCTCCCGGGTGGCCACCATGGTCAGCACGTCGTAGGCGGCCAGTAGGTTGTCGTTCTGGTCGAGCACTTTGGTGTCCCAGCGCACCTCGCCATACCCGGCGTCGGGGCGCAGCGACTTCTCTTTGCAGGTCAACACGACCCGGATCTCGGCCCCCGGATAGGTGGGGGTAGCGAACCGCAGATTGTCCAGGCCGTAGTTGGCAAGTACCGGACCGGGGTCGGGCCAGACAAACAATCCGGCTGCCGCCGAAAGCACGAAATAACCGTGGGCGACCCGCCCCGAGAAGATGGGACTCGCCGCGGCTGCCTGCTCATCCATGTGGGCGTAGAAAGTGTCACCGGTGAGCTCAGCGAACCGTTCGATGTCTTCGATGGTGATCCGGCGCGACTCGGTTTGGAGAGAATCTCCGACTGCGAGGTCTTCAAAGTGGAAAGTGAACGGATGACCTCGTTCTTGGCGTCGTGCCCCGTCAAACCATCGTCCGGTCACTGCGGTAAGCAGGTCCGGCGACCCTTGCACCGCGGTTCGCTGCATGTGGGTCAGCAGGCTCCGCATACCTCCGAGTTCTTCGCCGCCACCGGCCCGGCCCGGTCCACCGTGAACCAGTTGAGGAACCGGTGATCCGTGTCCGGTTGACGATGGACCTGATGTGGCGTCCACCACGTGGAGGCGACCGTGGTACGGGGCGAGCCCCAGCGTCAGATCGGCTGCCTCGGTGAGGTCGGGTCCGACCACCGACGTCACCAGGCTGCCACGCCCCCGGGCCACCAGATCCACGGCATCGGTGAGCGTGTCATAAGCCATCAGCGTCGCGACCGGACCGAACGGTTCGATCTGGTGGGCCGCACTTTCGGCTGGGGTTTCGGCTCGAAGCAGCACCGGTGACACGAACGCACCATGCTCCACATCGACGTCACCGAACGGGGTGGTCTCGTGCACCACCGTGGCGCCAATCTGCTCGATGGCCTGCTGAAGAGCCGTTCGCTGCTCCAACCCGACCAACGGTCCCATTTCGGTGGCGGGGTCGGCCGGGTCACCGATCCGAAAGGTGGTGAGTCGTTCAACCAACGCTTCTTCGACCGCAGAGCACGCCGAGGCGGGCACGATGATCCGTCGAATGGCGGTGCATTTCTGCCCGGCCTTGACCCGCAGTTCTGACGCCACGGTTTCGATGAACAGTTCGAAGGTCGGTCCGTCGTTGCCGGCCGATGGCAACAACACTGCGGCGTTGAGCGAATCAGCTTCGGCGGTGAACCTTGTGCCCCGGTCGACGACCGCCGGGTTGGACCGTAACTGGCGGGCGGTGGCCGCCGACCCGGTAAAGGAAATCGAGTCTTGTTCGTCGAGCACGTCGAGCAGCGCAGTGATGTCTCCGGCGATCATCTGGAGGGCGCCGTCAGGGACGAGGCCGGTGCGGTCGATTAGCCGGACCATTGCCTCGGTGAGATACGCGGTTGGTGTGGCCGGTTTGACGATGGTCGGAACGCCGGCCAGAAAGGCGGGAGCGAACTTTTCCAGCATCCCCCAACACGGAAAGTTAAAGGCGTTGATCTGCAACGCCACGCCAAGCCGAGACACGTTGAGGTGCTGAGCAACGAACCGACCATCCCGGCTTAGCGAAATCGGGTCACCATCGGGCCAGACCGTGCGGTTGGGTAGTTCTTTGCGCCCCATCGCGGCGTAGCTAAGCAGCGCCCCTGCCCCACCGTCGATGTCGATAGCCGAGTCGGCAGCGGTGGCACCGGTTTCGCAGCTCAGCGCGTAGAGCTCGTCGGTTTCGGCGAGGAGCGCTTTGCCGAGGTTGCGGAGGATGGCCGCTCGTTGGTGGAACGTCAACGCTCGAAGGGCGCCACCGCCGGTGGTGATGGCGTAGCTGCGGGCCGCAGCCTGATCGAGCCCTTGAGCCGAAACTTCGGCTACGACCCGCCCGTTGACCGCACTGCGAACCGGGCGCCCGTCGGTCCCGCTCTGCCACCTGCCATTGAGAAAGCTTTCAACGCTGCGCGCCACGCTTCACCCGACCTTGTTCGAGGACTCGTCGTCCCCCCGTGAAATTGTAAAGTCCTAGATGATCAAGACTCTAACATTCTTTGACTGGTGCACCTAGGTCGATCTGAGAACACGACTCAAGCCAGCCAGTTGCCGAGCCGCGGCCGGCTGGACCTACGCTTCGCCGATGTGCAGGTCTCCGCTGCCCAAATAGGCCGCGATCACGTCCGGGTTGCGCTGGACTTCTTCGGGGGTTCCTTCGGCGATCTTTTCCCCAAAGTCCAACACCATGATCCGGTCGGCGATGTCCATCACCAGACCCATGTCGTGCTCAACCATGATCATGGCGATACCAAGCTCACGTCGGATATCAAGAATGAAGCGGGCCATGTCTTCGGTCTCTTCAAGGTTCATCCCGGCGACCGGTTCGTCAAGCAGCAACAACTCGGGCTCCATCGCTAACGCCCGACCCAACTCGACCAGTTTCTGAATGCCATAGGGCAAAAGCGCGACCGGATGGTTGCGCCATTCAGGGATCTCCAGGAAGTCAATGATGTCCTCGACCCGTTCCCGGTTCTCCATCTCCTCCCGGCGAGCCTTCGGGGTCCAGAGCATTCCTGACAGCCAGTTGTTCTTCATCCGGATGTGTCGGCCCAGCAGCAGGTTCTCGACCACGGTCATCTGCGGAAACAACTCGATGTTCTGGAAGGTGCGTGCGATGCCAAGGTTGGCCACCACGTCGGGCATCTCCCCCATGATCGAGTTTCCCCGCCAGCGAATCTCACCTTCCTGCGGGCGGTACACCTGCGAAATGGTGTTGAAAATCGACGTCTTTCCCGCCCCGTTGGGGCCGATGATCGAATACAGCTCGCCTTCGTTGACCTGAAAGCTCACGTTGTGGATCGCGGTGACGCCACCAAAGCGCAGGGTGATGCCTTCCACCTCGAGAATCGATTCAGCCATGTCGGATCCTCCTAGGACAACCAGCGCTTTCGGCGCTTGTAGTGCTTGACATCACGGAACGATTTCCGTTCCCCTTCGGCATGCAGGCCGAGATAGAACTCCTGCACGTCTTCGTCGTTGAGGAGTTTCTGGGCCGGCCCATCCATCACGACCTTTCCCGACTCCATGACGTAACCAAAATCTGCGATCGAAAGCGCCATCATTGCGTTCTGCTCGATGAGCAAAACGCTGACCCCTTGTTTGTTGATGTCCACGATGATGTTGCGGATCTGTTCGATGAGCATCGGGGCGAGACCCAACGATGGCTCGTCAAGAATGAGCAGTTCCGGCTCGGCCATCAAGGCCCGGCCGATAGCCAACATCTGTTGCTCGCCACCCGAGAGGTAGCCGGCGACCTGCTTGTTGCGTTCCTTCAACCGGGGGAACAACTCCATCACCCGGTCGTAGTTGGCGCTCATGTTGGACCGGTTCGTGAACGCCCCGCAGGAGAGGTTTTCGTCCACGGTCAACTCGGCGAAAATCCGCCGACCTTCCATCACCTGGGCAATTCCAGCTTGGACGATGTGGGCAGGGATCCGTTCAGATATCTCCTCACCTTTCCAGGTGACCGATCCTTTGGTGGCCTTGCCTTCGTGCACGTCAAGCAGGCCGGTGATAGCCCGCGCCGTGGTCGTCTTTCCCGCCCCGTTCGATCCCAGCAGCGCCACGATCTTCCCGTCGGGGACTTCCAGTGACAGGCCGCGCAGAACCAAGATGACTTCGTTGTAGACGACTTCTAAGTTGGCGATTTCGAGCACGGCCCGACCTCCAAAACAATGACTTCAAGACTATGCAACATGCCACCCCAAGGCGGCACCCGCCGACCGTCTGGACCGGAGCAATACACCCCGGCCCAGACGGTCAACAGTGAATACCTAACCGACTAGGAAGCCGGCTCGATGCAGGGACCGTCGAAGGTTGCCTCGGCAACAAAGTCCGCAACGTAATCCTGCTCAACCGGGATCATGCCGGTGGAGCCGGTGTTGTCCGCGGAGTATTCCGACATCGGGATGATGTTGAAGGCTTCCGCGTCCACGTCGTAGATCCAGCTCGAACGCACAACCGCCGAGTTGTAATCGTTCGGCCAGCTTTGCGGCGCCGACAAGCCACCGAAGTCGACCTCAAGGCCCGAGGTGGCCAGCGCCACCATGTTGGCTCGGGTCAGGTCACCACCGTCGATCGCGGCACGGATCAAGGTTTCGGTCATGATGCCTTCGATCCAACCAGTGGTGTAGACGTCGGAAATGTTGAGATCCGGACGACGGGTGGTCATTTCCTCCACCAGGGTCTCCATCTTTTCGATGCCGGGGGTCGCCCACGGGGCCTGGTAGTAGGACTGCCAGTAGTACTGGTCGAACTGCTCGGCGAGGTCGCCACCCAGATGCACCAGGTAGTTGAACGACGGCGAGTTGCCTGACCAGTAAGCATCGAGGCCCTGACCGACTGCGTTACCGAAGACATCGGCCAGCTCGCCGGGGGTCAACGTCACCCAGACAATGTTGGCCCCAGATCCAACCAGCTCAGCAACCACCGCGGTGCGGTCGTCGCCAGCCACGGCACTGGTTCCGTCGTAGACGATCTCAATACCGAGCGCTTCGGCAGCCAACGAGGCACCAGCCGAGCCATCCTCACCGTATTCGCCGGGGCGACCGATGATGGCCAGCTTCGGCGTGTCACCGTCTGCTTCCACCTGTTCGGCCAGCCAGGAAACACCGTTCATCGACTCGATGCAGTACGTGGTCTGCTTTTCAAGAATGGTGGCTCCGAACTCAGGATCGGGCCATAGCGACGCCCAGCTCAGCGGGATGACGAGCATGTTGTCATCGGCGGCATCTTCCGCGATTGCTGCGGTGATCGGAGAACCGGTGTTCTCGGTGATCATCAGCACGCCTTCATCGCTTTCCTGCGCGAATTCCTGATAGTTCTGGATGCCGACATCGGTTGCGTAGCCGGAGTCAATCACTACCGGTTCAACCGTCCAGCCTTTGTAACCACCGGCTTCGTTAAAGGCCTCCCAGTACACTTCCTGCGCCGCGACAATTTCGGTCACCAGCGAAGCAAACGGACCCGAAAGGTCAGCGTTCAAGCCGACTCGGATGACCTTGGAATCTCCGTCTACGCCGTAGTCAAAGACCACGTCGTCGCCGGAATCACCCGAATCACCCGAATCACCCGAGTCACCCGAGTCACCGGAATCACCCGAGTCCGACGAGCTGTCGTCGGCGGTATCTGTTTCATCATCGCCGCAGCTCGCAGCGAACATCGACAGTGCAAAGAGCACTGCTAGCAGTAGCTTCAATCGTCGCACGTGGTTCCTCCAGTTTGTGTGCTTCTTCCCCCGACCGAAGGTCCGATCTGGGGCACTTCTAGCGCTGGTAATCCAGACGCCAGATCTTCTGAGGCCGTCCTAATAGCTGAACGGCCAACGTTTCCAATAGTTCCTGACCTTCACCCAGATCCCATACAACCCCATCGGCTCAAAGATCAGGAAGGCGATAATCAGAACCCCGTAAATCACGAGGTTCCAGTAGAACACGCTCATGGGCCAGCCAAGGGCCACCGTGCCAGTGCTGATCGGACCAAAGTCGCCCGATCCTTCGGTGAGCAAAATGTTGGCCAGCCAGGCCACCGGCCCGTTTGATGCGGTCTGTTCGCCCAGCCACTCAGTAAATGTCTTCACCACTTCTGGAGTGAGCTCAACGAAAATCGTTCCCAAAATCGTTCCGGCGACCGTGCCCGCCCCACCGATCAGCAGGATGGCGATGAAGTCAACCGACAGGAACAGCGACCAGTTGACCGGGGCCATACGGCCGTTGTAGCTGGCCCAAAGCGCCCCGCCGATCCCGGCATAGAACGAGCTGATGGCGAACCCGAGTCGCTTGTAGTTGAACTCGGGGACCCCCATCACCTCAGCGGCGATGTCGCGGTCGCGAATGGCTTGGAGGGCTCGACCGGTCCGGCTGCGCACAAGATTCTTGGCAAAAAGCATGAACGCGCCGAGGATCATGATCAGCAGGAAGTACTGCTTTTGTTCCTCAGTTAAGTGGATCAAGCCAAACCATTTACCGTCCTCGGTGAACGAGACCAGCGGGGTTTCTTCCTTCCAGAGCCGGAAATCAAGCTTTGGCCACTTCCGTCCCGACTCGAAGTCCCCGGCGATGGACGGCAACATCCGGCCGAGATGTAGCCCGATGAACACCAGACCGACCGTGACGATCGCGAGGTACAGCCCGCGCACTTTCACCGCCGCCGGGGCAACGATGATCCCAGCTAGTGCCGCCCCGATCCCGGAGAACGGCAACCAGATCCAGATCGGAAGGCCCAAACCGCATTGGCCTTCTTGTTCGAGCAGGCCGAGTTCTTGATGGAACGGAACGCAGGCCTGCCATTCATCACCGTTGCCGCCAAGCGCAACCGCGGTATAGGCCCCGACCCCCATGAAGAACGCGTGTCCGAGCGACACCTGCCCGGTGACCCCAACCAGAATGTTGATGCCCAACGCCGCGATGGCCAGCGGCAGCATGTTGGTGATCGGGTTGATCCATGTTGACCCGAGGAAAAACGACGGAATGCTCGACACGATCGGGGCGCCAAGTCCCAGAAGAATCAGCACCACGAAGAACAACGACGCAGCGCCCTTCTGGAAATACGTCGGGAAGATCGCCGTGTCCTCCTGATAGGAGGTCCGGAGCATGGGACGGTTGAAGGCCATGTCACACCCTCCTGATCTCGGGAGTTCCGAAAATGCCGAACGGTCGCACCACCAGCACCACCAGCATCACCAGATAAGGAACGATCGTGGAATACCCCGAGCCCAAGGTGTCGTTGTATTGCGAGAGGTACTGCCCCGCGAAGATTTCGGCTGAAGCGATCATCACCCCACCGACGATCGCACCGGCGATCGAATCAAGCCCGCCGAGCACGATTACCGGCAACACTCGGAACGCCAGAATGGGATGGATTTCCTGACTCACGTTGCCACCAGGTGGAAACGGAGCCATGCCGTAGGTAATCGCTCCCAGCGCGGCGAGCGCGGCGCCGAGCCCCCAGGCGATGGCAAACACCCGGCCGACGTTGATCCCCTGAGCCATCGCGGCCTCTTGGTCAAAGGCCACGGCTCGCATCGCGACCCCCAGCCGAGACCGGAAAAACAGCAGGACGGCGGTACTGCCAATAGCGGCCAGCACCACGGCTGCCACATACGACTTCGGGACGATGGCACCGGCCAATTCCCACGTCTCGGCTTTCCAAGGCACGCCAAGGTTGCGGCTCTCCAGAGCGGTTGCATCCAAGTTGAACGGCCGAACCGCAACCTCAATGCCCAGCGTGACCACCGCCATGGCAAACAGCGGTTGCCCGACCATGGGGCGGATCGCCACCCGCTCCAACACCAACCCGAACAACGCCGCGAACACCAAGGCGATCAGCACATGCACGCCCCACATCGGGATACTGGCTGCTTCTCCCTCGGCGGGAGCCAACGGGTTGTCGAAAGGCAACAGCGGGATCCCACCGTCGCTGATCAAGATCGACATGAACATGGCACCAGCCATGGCAATCGCACCGGCGGCAAAGTTGAGCACCTGCGTGGCTTTGAACACGATGACAAACCCGAGCGCGATCAGCACGTACACCGAACCGAGCGCCAACGCCTTGACCAAGGTCTGTAGGAAGGTTGCGCCCGCACCGGTCTGGGCGAGTTGGAGGGCAGTCATCATGCGTACATCGACTCCACGAGTTCGCCAAACATGTCCATCATTGAGCTTCGCTTGATCTTCTGAGTTGCGGTGAGTTCGCCATCTTCGTGGTCAAGTTCCTTTGGAAGCAGCCGGAATTCTCTGATGTTTTCCACCCGAGCGAACTTCTCGTTGGTCTCGTTGACCACGCTTTGTACTAACTCGATCACTTCAGGCTTTTCGGAAAGGTCACGGTAGGTCGTGTACGGGATGTTGTTACGTAGGGCCCAGTTCCCCACCGTTTCCAACTCGATACCGATCAACGCCGACAGGAACTTTCGGCCGTCGCCGACCACCATCGCTTCTTTCACAAACACCGAGGTCTTCAGCGAGTTCTCAATTTCCGACGGCGAGATGTTCTTCCCGCCGGAGGTGATGATGATGTGTTTGATCCGGTCAACGATCTTGATGTGGGTGCCATCGACCCATTCGCCGACGTCGCCCGTCATTAACCAGCCGTCTTCCGTGAACGTCTCAGCTGTCTGTTCGGGCTTGTTCCAGTAACCCTTGAACACCCCATCGTGCTTGGTTTGGATCTCGTTGTTTTCCGGGTCGAGGCGCAACCCGATACCGGCATAGGGCTCACCGACCGTTCCGAGTTTGAGACGGCCGGCCATGTTGCAGGTCGCTACCGCTGAGTTTTCGGTCATGCCGTACAACTCAAAGACCGGAACACCGATACCCATGAAAAACTGCAGGACCTCAGGGGCGATCGCGGCAGCACCCGAGGCCGAATAGCGGCAACGCCGCAGTCCGAGTCGTTCTCTCATGGCTCGAAACACCAGCGGCTCGCCGATCATGGCCAGCAGACGACTTTTGGCGGTGTGCTCGCCGCCGTTCGCGACCTTGGCCGCCCCGATCCGAGACGCCAGCGCCAACCCGAGCCGGAAGAACAGCTTCTTAAACGGTGATGCGTCGTTGCCGCGGATGAACACCGAAGCATGGAGCCGTTCCCAGATACGAGGAACGGCGAAGAACACCGTCGGTTGGATCTCTCGTAGGTTGATCGTCACCGTGTCGATCGACTCGGCGAAGTTCAACGAGGCGCCACTGATGCAAAGCGTCCAAGTGGAGAAGATGCGTTCGGCTACATGGCAGAGCGGAAGGTAGGTGACGATCAGGTCGTCCGGGCCGGGAACTCGGCGGTCAGGGAACCGCTCCGGTTCGCTGACGATCTTTTGCATGGCAAAGCCCGCGTTGGTGTTGGTCAACATGGCGCCCTTGGGCGGACCGGTCGTCCCTGAGGTGTAGACGAGGGTCATGATGTCGTCGGGTTGCGCCGCCGCCATGAGTTCTGCCACTGCACCTGGGTTGGCTTCGCGGTGGGCACGACCCAAGGCCAGGAAGTCGTCCCAGAAGATCAGGCGTTGGTCTCGGTAATCGCCGAACCCACGGGGCTCGACGTAGATGATCCGTTCGATGCACGACGAGATGGTGGGGTCCACGGCCAGCACCTTGTCGGCCTGTTCTTGATCTTCGGCAAAGAACACCCGGGGACTGCAGTCGCTCACCAGGTATTCGACTTCGGCCGTCGGGTTGGTCGGGTAGAGCCCTACAGCAACACCTCGTAGGGCCACCGCGGCAAGATCAAGAATGACCCATTCAGGGCGGTCCTCGGAATGGATAGCCACCCGATCACCGACCTGAATTCCGCTGGCCAGCAGGCCGTGGGCCGCGGTTTCGATCAGATCCCAGGTCTTGGCCCAGGTGTACTCGTGCCAGATGCCGAAATCTTTCTCGCGCATAGCGACCTGTTTCGGCGCCCGCTCCGACCAGTCGCGGGCCAGCGAGGCAACGGTCATCGTTTCGGCCTTTGGCGACACGCTTTCCAGCATGGTTGCAGCCATTCCCAGCTATCCCCCCTGTGCTTGGCTTCGCCTGAACCTAGGAGTTTTCGCCCCGACGGTCAATAGCATGCAGACCACATCGCCGTGTCGAAAGACCGGTTTGCTTGGTGAGCAGAAGCAGGTTCCATTGGTGCGTTTTGAACTTCCTACCGCGACCCGATCCTCGGTCGAAGCCTGCATTGCCGACCAGTTCGACGGCCTCTATTCGGGTCCGGTTGTTGGCTCGCCCCGCTTTCGCGGTGGGCAAATCGCAGCCGACGCAGCCTTGAACCGGTTTGATGTGACCGGCTATCGCGACGGCAGAAATCAGGTACTGCCGATTGCTGACCGGCGGGCATCCGGCCTTTCTCCCTACATCCGCCACGGGTTGCTTTCCTTGCCGGAGGTCTGGTCGGCGGTTGAGCATGGACCCTCCGATGACGTCAGAGCGTTCCGCCAGGAACTGCTCTGGCAGGAATACGCCCGGCACTGGTACGCCCGGTTGGGTTCGGCAACGGCCTCGCCGTTACGCCACGATCCGCAGGCGTCTCGCCCCGGCAGCGGTTGGGATCGAATGCTTCCCTGCCTAGACGCCGCAGTCGACGAACTCGAAACCGACGGGTGGCTGGTCAATCAGGCCCGGATGTGGTTGGCCAGCGACTGGGGGGTGCGCAACCAACTCGACTGGCGGACCGGTGAAGACCGTTTCTTTACCCATCTGCTCGACGGTTCGCGAGCCGCCAACCGTCTGGGTTGGCAGTGGACGGTGGGGGTCGGCTCCAGTCGGCAGTACGGGTTTGCTCGTGATCAAGTGCAACGTCGAGCTCCCGAACTCTGCCGGAGTTGTCCGCATGCTGCGGCCTGTCCACTGGAGGACTACCCCGACGACCAGCCGATGGTTCCGGTTGACTGGCCGACCGAAGTCGATCAGCGGGGGCCTCGTGAGGTCGTCACCTATCAGTCCCCGGAAGCAGTCTGGCTCACCGCAGAATCGCTCGGTGCGAGCGACCCTGCGATGGTCGCCCACCCTGATCTGCCGGTGGTTTTTGTGTTCGACCAACCTCTGCTGGCCCGCCTGCAGTTGAGCGCCAAGCGGTTGATCTTTCTCCTGGAAACGCTGGCCGAAATGGCCGAACTTCGGCACCTCGAGGTCTACCTCGGTGACCCGGTCGAGGTGCTCACCGGTCGGGCCGTGGCAGTAACCCACGCTCCGGTACCGGGTTTTGTGCAACGGTCCCAAGGCATTGGTCCGGCCGAAATCCATCCGTGGCCGTGGCTCGTGCCCGACCACGACGGATCGGTTCGCTCGTTTAGCGCCTGGAGCAAAAAACTCAGGCCCTAACCGGAGAGCACTACTCGATGCGCATACCGGAGATGGCTCGGCTGATCACGAGCTGCTGGATCTGCTCGGTGCCTTCGAAAATGTCGTGGATCTTGGCATCACGATGCCAACGCTCAACCGGGTATTCCCGGGTGTAGCCGTAGCCGCCGAGGACCTGAATGGCCCGCTCGGTGGCCCAGGTGGCAACCCGGCCCGCTTTGAGCTTGGCCATCGACCCTTCGGCGTTCTTGAAATTGCGTTGCTTCCCGAGCCACGCCGCTTTCCAGATCAAAGCACGGGTTGCCTCAACCTCGGTTGCCATGTCGGCCAGCATGAACGCGATCGACTGGTTCATGATGATCGGTCGACCAAACGCGTGACGCTCTTTGGCGTACTCGGTGGCGTATTCGGTTGCGGCTCGGGCGATCCCGAGGGCCTGCGCACCGACCGCCGGACGGGTCGCTTCGAAGGTCTGCATGGCGGCTTGAGCGTTGCCGGGCTTGCCTTCACGCACTCGGGCCAAACGTTCGTCGAGCTTTTCTTTGCCGCCAAGCAGGCAACGGCCGGGAACCCGCACGTCATCGAGGACCACTTCAGAGGTGTGGCTCGCTCGGATGCCGTGCTTCTTGTACTTCTGGCCCTGGCTCAGACCCGGGGTTCCAGGTGGAACCACGAAACTGGCGTGCCCTTTCGAGCCGAGCGCCGGATCGACGACACCGACCACGACATGGACGTTGGCGATCCCGCCGTTGGTGATCCAAGCTTTGGTGCCGTTGAGCACCCATTCGTCGGTGGCCTCGTCGTAGCGGGCTGAGGTTCGGTACCCACCCACGTCGGATCCGGCGTCGGGTTCCGAGGCGCAGAACGCCCCAACCTTGATGTCATCGGCTGAGCCGTAACACTGCGGCACCCACTCCATCACCTGCTCGGAGGTGCCGGACGCACCGATACCGGCCGCCGCAAGACCCGATCCCATGATGGCCATGCCGATGCCGGCATCGCCCCAAAAGATTTCCTCAATCGCCATCGGCATCGAAATGCCGGTGGGATCGTTCATCATGAGTTCGGCGTTGAACTCCCATCCGTACAACCCGATCTCTGCGGCTTGCTGGACGATCGGCCACGGGAACTCTTCGCGCTCATCCCACTCCTCAGCGTTGGGCCGGATGACATCAACGGCAAACTCGTGGATCCACTTCTGAAGTGCGAGTTGGTCTTCGTTGAGTTCAAGTGAGAAGTCGGCCATGACAAGCTCCTTCGACAAGGGTTCTTCGGTCCGTGGGTTCCAAAAACCGTGGGGGATGGTCCTTTTCTCCAACTTACCGATTGGTAACTGAAAGTCAACCGCGGGGTTTCTCCGTCTGACAACTCGAACGGTGACCCCGGTCGGGCCGGGTATCCTCGGTGTCTGTATGACCGTGCCTCAGATTCCCGAAAAGCCCAACCTAGACGGACTTGAGGACAAGTGGGACTCGGTATGGGATACCGCAGGGATCTACCACTTCGCCGGAGACAAACCCCGAGACCAGGTGTTCTCCATCGACACTCCCCCACCCACCGTGAGCGGATCGCTTCACGTCGGCCACGTCTTCAGCTACACCCACACCGACACCATTGCCCGCTACCGGCGGATGAGCGGGTTCGACGTCTTCTACCCCATGGGTTGGGACGACAACGGGCTACCCACCGAACGCCGAGTGCAGAACTACTTCGGGGTCCGCTGCGACCCGTCCCTGCCCTACGACCCGGCGCTGCCCACCCCTGAAGACGCCGGCGATCCGAAAGCCATCGACAAACGGGGAACCTTCGCGGTCAGCCGCCCCAACTTCATCGAACTCTGCATCCAGCTCGCAGCCGAGGACGAGAAAGCATTCGAAGGCCTGTTCCGTCGCCTCGGCCTCTCCGTTGACTGGACCCGCACCTACGAAACCATCAACGACCATTGTCGACGGATCAGCCAGCTGGCCTTCCTCGACAACCTTCGAGCCGGCCACGCCTACCAGGTCGAAGCCCCGTCGCTGTGGGACGTGACCTTCCAAACCGCGGTCGCTCAGGCCGAACTCGAAGACCGTGAACTTCCCGGCGCCTACCACAAGCTGCGGTTCGCCGGCACCAACGGCACCCCTGACATCTGGATCGACACCACTCGGCCCGAACTGGTGCCGTCCTGCGTGGCCCTCGTCGCCCACCCCGACGACCCGCGGTACCAGCCCTATTTCGAAAGCGCATCGGTGCGGTCCCCGGTGTTTGGCGTTGAGGTGCCGGTTCTGGCCCATCCGCTTGCCGACCCCGAAAAGGGAACGGGCATCGCCATGATCTGCACCTTTGGTGACACCACCGACGTGACCTGGTGGCGCGAGCTTGATCTGCCAGTTCGGACCGTCATCCAACGCGACGGCCGGTTCGCTGCCGAAACCCCCGACTGGATCACCGAACCGGCTGGGGTGGCGGCTTACCAGCGGCTGACCGGGCTGCGAGCGGCGCAAGCCCAAACCGAGATCGTCGCCATCTTCACCGAAGCCCAAGAGATCGACGGTGGCCCTCGACCGATCACCCATCCGGTGAAGTTCTTCGAAAAGGGCGACAAACCGCTGGAGATTGTCAGCTCTCGCCAGTGGTACATCCGTAACGGAGGGCGCGACGACGACCTCCGACAAGCGTTGATCGCCCGCGGCGACGAAATGAACTGGGTTCCCAGCTACATGCAGAGCCGCTACACCTCCTGGATTGAAGGGCTCAACGGCGACTGGCTGATCAGCCGCCAGCGCTTCTTCGGGGTGCCGATCCCGCTCTGGTATCCCCTCGATGCCGACGGCGAACCCATCTGGGATCGCCCCATCCTCCCCGGTGACCAACAGCTTCCGATCGACCCGTCGACCGATGCCCCCGACGGTTACGACGAATCGCAGCGGGGTCTCGCTAATGGCTTCGTTGGCGAAGCCGACATTATGGACACCTGGGCGACATCATCGCTGAGCCCCCAGATCGCCACCGGCTGGCGCACCGACCCGGAGCTTCACGCCGCCACGTTCCCGATGGACATGCGGCCGCAAGCCCACGACATCATCCGGACCTGGTTGTTTTCGACCGTGGTCCGAGCTCACCTCGACGCCGACACCGTCCCGTGGCGCACCTGCGCCCTATCCGGTTGGATCCTCGACCCGGACCGCAAAAAGATGTCGAAATCGAAAGGCAACGTGGTGGTCCCCACCGAACTGCTGGACCAGTACGGCTCCGACGCCGTCCGCTACTGGGCATCATCGGGACGGCCCGGGACCGACACCGCGTTCGACGAAGGCCAGATGAAGATCGGGCGTCGACTCGCCATCAAACTGCTCAACGCCAGCAAATTCGTGTTGACCTTCGGCGACACCTCGGGAGCCATCGAACCGCAACGAATCACCGAACCGCTCGACCGTTCGATGTTGGACCGCCTCGCCGATCTCGTCGATGAGGCCACCACCGCGTTTGACGCCTTCGACTACGCCCGCTCGCTGGAACGCACCGAAGCGTTCTTCTGGTGGTTCACCGACAACTACGTCGAACTGGTGAAGGCTCGCGCCTACGGCGAATACGGCAACGACCGCGCCGCGTCGGCTCATCACGCCCTGCGACTGGCGCTTTCAACCATCCAACGGTTGTTCGCTCCGTTCCTGCCGTTCGTCACCGAAGAAGCTTGGAGTTGGTGGCAGCCCAGCTCGATCCACACCCAGAGCTGGCCGGATAGCGCCGAGCTCCGGTCCCCTGCTGCCCACACCGGACGGGCCGCCTGCGAAATCGCCACCGAGGCGCTCACCATCGTCCGACGCGAAAAGTCCGAAGCCAAACGCAAACTGCGAACCGCGGTGACCGATGCTCGCTTCGCGGGACCCGCCGAACAACTCGCCCTGCTGGACCTTGTCCTCGATGATGTCAAAGCCGCAGGAGTGATCCATCAGGTCAGCGCTTCGGAACCGAACGCGGCCCGTGACCTTACGGTCGTCGTTGAGCTCGAACCCGAAACCGACCCGACCTAAGCAATGGCTGCCGGCGACCGAGACCGCTGGAACGACAAATGGGCTGAAGCTGGTCGAGGCACCAGCCACGGTTCAGCGCTGATCGATCTGGTCAGCGCCTACCTTCCGCCGACCGGTCGCCTCCTTGACGTCGCCGGCGGAGGGTCGATGAACAGCCTTGCCTTTGCCCGCCTTGGTCTTGATGTGACAGTGGCCGACATAAGCGACGTTGGCCTCATTCAGGCCCGCCAACGGGCCCTGGCCGAAGACCGGACTATTGCCACGTTGGAGATTGATCTCGAAACCACACCGTTACCCGATCAACTCTGGGACGTGATCACGGTCAGCAACTATCTCCAGCGCGACCTGCTGAGCCGCCTTCCCGAGCAGCTCGAAATCGGTGGGATCCTGGCGGTGGTGATCGCCACCCAAACCAACCGCGACCGCCACGACCGGCCCGGACCCGACCACCTGCTCCACCCAGAAGAACTCGTCGAGGTGATCTACCGGCACGACCCTGAACGTCGACGGCTCGAACTGGTCGACTACCAC
>JAFMKU010000077.1 GCA_017852795.1 Candidatus Neomicrothrix sp. | reverse complement strand
CCGTGGAACGCAGACCTTTCTGAACCGGTCGTGCTTCGGCCCGGAAACGCCACCGTGGAACGTTGGCGTTCGCTGCAACTCATCGGGAGTCGGAACTTCCGGGTCGATATTGAGCTCGAACTGGACGGAACGGACGAAGGGATCCTGATCGCCCACGGCGACCAGGGCGGCGGCTATTCGCTTGCGATCGAACATGGGCATCTGTTCTTTGCGCACAACGGATACGGAGAAATGACTGTCGTCGACGCCGGCCCGCTGGAACCAGGCCCACATGCCATCACCCTCAACGTGGTTAACCCGGGGAACCTGACCTGGCAACCGTTGGTGAGCGTTGACGGCAACGTGGTGGCTGAGGTTGGTGATCTGGTCGCCCTCACCGCGATGGCTCCCTTCGAGGGCATCGACGTCGGCATCGACCGCCGATCACCGGTCAACTGGGAGCTGTACCAGCGGCGAGGGGCGTTTCCGTTCAGCGGTCGGATCCATCAGGTGACCTACACCCCCGGCGATCCGGCCCCCGACAGCGGCGCCCAGTATCTTGCCTTGCTCAAAGAAGCGGGAACCCGTTTCGAGTAGGGGTTCAACGATTGTGACCCGACGTTGGGGCTGCGCTAAACCTTCAGGGAACCAACGGAGGAAACCGGCATGTACATCGGCTATGACGAGGGTCAAGAGGCGCTTCGTGAGGAGCTGCGCGAGTACTACACCAACCTGCTGACCCCCGAAATTCGTGAGGCGCTCGCCGCCGAAGAGGGGACTGGTCCCGTTCACCGCGAAATCGTCGGTCAGATGGGACGTGACGGCTGGTTGACGGTGGGCTGGCCCAAAGAATACGGGGGCCGAGGCTATTCAGCGGTCGAACAGTTCGTGATGTTTGATGAGTCGGTGGCGATCGGCGCACCGATCCCCATGTTGACCATCAACACGGTCGGTCCGACCCTCATGCAGTACGGGACCGAAGAGCAGAAACAGTTTTTCTTGCCGAAAATCTCAGCGGGGGAGATCACGTTCTGTATCGGCTACTCCGAACCCGACGCTGGCACCGATTTGGCGTCGCTGACGACCAGAGCCGTTCGTGACGGCGACGAGTTCGTGATCAACGGTCAGAAGACGTGGACGTCGCTGGCGCGCGACGCCGACTACATCTGGCTTGCCGCACGCACCAACCCTGACGTCAAGAAGCACAAAGGGATCTCGCTGTTTTGTATCCCGATGGACACGCCTGGGATTTCGATCGAACCGCTGCATCTGCTGAGCAGCCACAACATCAACCACACGTTCTTCGACGACGTACGGGTCCCCGCCTCAACCCTGATCGGTGAAGAAAACGGAGGTTGGGGTCTGATCACCAGCCAACTCAACCGGGAACGGGTCACGATCTGTTCGTCAGGGATGGTGACCAAAGCGCTGGAAGAAACCGTGGAGTACGCCAAAACCACCCGGTTAGCTGACGGCAGTCGGCTTATTGACCGGCCCTGGGTGCAACGCAATCTGGCCGAGGTCAGTGCCGGTGTTGAATTCCTGCGACTCATGAACTGGAAGGTGGCCTGGGAGGTCGCGACCCGGATCGACGGCCGGGAAACCGAAGAACTCGACATGAACGACATGACCCGTTTCATTGCCGACTCGTCAAGCGTCAAGGTGTACGGCACCGAGTTTTTCCACCGGGGCTACCGCAAACTGATGGAGGTTTACGGACCGCAGGCAACCATCGCTAAAGGTTCGATCGGCCATCTGACCCGGCTGGAAATGCAGTACCGATCAACGATCATCTTGACCTTCGGTGGGGGAACCAACGAGATGCAACGAGACCTGGTCGCCCAGTTTGGTCTCGGTTACCCGCGAGCCGATCGCTAGGAGCAACGATGGATTTTCAACTCAACGAAGAACAACAGGCCATTGCGGACCTGACCGACCAGATCCTCGGTGATCTCTGCACCCACGACCGATTGAAGTCACTGTCGGCGTCAAAAGATTTCGTCGACCGGGAGGCGTGGGCGGCGCTGGCCGAAGCGGGTGTGACCGGAGCCGCGATCCCAACCGAACACGGAGGTTTAGGTCTCGGGTTTCTCGCCACCGCGGTGGCATTGCAGTCCGCTGGTCGTCACGCGTCGCCGGTTCCGTTGCTCACCACGGTGGTGATGGGGGCGATGCCGCTGGTCGAGTTTGGAACCAGCGATCAGCACGCGGTGTGGCTGCCGGGGATCGCCGATGGTTCACAGCTGGTGGCGGCTGCCATGTACGAACCCGGCACGGCGGCGGCTAGCCCGCTGCTGCAAGCCGAACCCGACCAGGATGGGTTCCGGTTACGGGGAGTGAAACCGATGGTTGATGGTGGGCTCGACGCCGATCTGCTGTTGGTCCCAGCCCGGTTCGAAAACGGCCGTACCGGGGTGTTTTTGGTGCCGAGCGATACCGAGGGGATCGCCCGGCAAGTGGTGGAGGTGACCAACGGCCGTTCGCAAGCCCACGTGACCTTCGACGGGGTGCCGGTTACCGTCGATCAGCTGCTTGGAGGGCCCGAGGCTGATGGTTCGGCGATCGTTGCTTGGATCGAGCAACGAGCCACCGTGGCCATGTGCATGATGATGGCCGGGGCAGCCGAAGCGTCGATTGCCCTCGCGGCTGAGTACACCAAACAGCGGGAACAGTTCGGTCGAGCGGTGGCCACGTTCCAAGCAGTGTCGAACCGGGCCGGTGACAGCTACATCGACACCGAAGCCATCATCCTCACCGCCTGGCAGGCAGCCTGGCGGATCGACGCCGGTCTTGCCGCTGAGGAACAAACCCGGATCGCGGCCTGGTGGGCAGCCGAAGGCGGCTACCGGGTGGTTCACGCCGCGGTGCACGTCCACGGTGGCGTTGGTGTCGATCGGGACTACCCACTTCACCGGCATTTCTTGCTGGCCCGTCAACTCGAACTGACCCTCGGCAACGGCGAAGACCATCTCGAAGCACTCGGACGGGCTCTCGCCGAGAGCTGAGCACCGGGTTTTCTCCGTACCCGAAGCGGTTTTCGCTAGGTTGTGACTCCTCAGGAGGGTTGCATGTCCGAGTTCTTCTCCACTGTCCGTGAACCGATCGCCTACGAAGGGCCGGAGAGCGACAATCCGCTGGCCTTCCGCTGGTACGACGCTGATCGCATGGTCGGTGATCGAACCATGGCCGAGCATTTGAGAATGGCGGTCTGCTACTGGCATTCGTTCAACTGGCCGGGCAACGACGTGTTCGGGGAGGGAACGTTCGATCGTCCCTGGTTAGATCCGGCGCTGGATCCGATGGTTGCTGCTCGGGCCAAGATGGAAGCCGCGTTCGAGTTCTTTGAGAAACTCCGAATCCCCTATTTCTGTTTCCACGATCACGACGTCTCACCCCCTGGAGCGTCGTTCGCGCAAGAAACCGCAAACCTGATGACGCTGGCCGAAGAAATGGCCGGCCATATGGAACGGACCGGGGTTGGCCTCCTTTGGGGCACGGCCCGGTTGTTTGGCCATCCGCGTTTCATGGCGGGTGCGGCAACCAATCCCGATCCGGCAGTCTTCGCTCGAGCCGCCGCGCAGGTCAAAAACTGTTTGGAAGTAACCCATCAACTCGGCGGCGAAAACTATGTGCTCTGGGGTGGCCGTGAAGGCTACGAGACGCTTCTGAACACCGATCTGGGTCGCGAGTTTGATCAACTCGGTCGTTTCCTCACCATGGTGGTTGAACACAAGCACGCCATCGGGTTTACCGGCACGATCCTGCTCGAACCCAAACCGCAGGAACCGACCAAACACCAATACGACTACGACAGCCAAACCTGTTACGCGTTCCTTCAACGGTACGGCCTCGAAAACGAAGTCAAAGTCAACATTGAGGTCAATCACGCCACGTTGTCGGGCCACGACTTCCAGCACGAAATCGCGGTAGCCGCCGCCTGCGGGATTCTTGGTTCGGTCGACGCCAACCGGGGCGACGACCGTTTGGGATGGGACACCGACCAGTTCCCGAACTCGGTGGAACAGATGTCGTTGGCGGTGTACGAGATTTTGCGGGCCGGTGGTTTCTCAACCGGCGGTTTCAACTTCGACACGAAACTTCGGCGCATGTCGACACGGCGTGAAGACCTGTTCCACGCGCACATCGGCGGGATGGACACCATGGCCCGGTCGTTGCTGGTCGCCCACCAGATGCTTTCCGACGGGGTGCTGGAGTCGTACCGGTCACAGCGTTACCAGGGTTGGGGGACTGGACTTGGTTCGGAAATTCTCGACGGGACCGGCCCGGGTGTGTCGCTCGCGTCGCTCCATGAGCTGGTGGCCGCTGAGGAACTCGATCCTCAACCGGTCAGCGGACGTCAGGAAGAACTCGAAAACCTTGTCAACCGTTACATCGACCGGGTTCGCTGATGGTGCTGGTGGCCGGTGTCGATTCGTCGACCCAGTCCTGCAAAGTTGAAGTACGTGACCTCGACAGTGGCGAAGTTGTCGCCACCGGTCGGGCCGCTCACCCGCCGACACAGCCTCCTCGCAGTGAACAGGATCCGGAGTCGTGGTGGACCGCGCTCAGCGAAGCGTTCGAGCAGGTCGGTTCAGTAGCCGCGGAGGTAGCGGCGATCGGGGTCGCTGGTCAGCAGCACGGACTGGTGGTGCTCGATCATTCAGGGGTGGCGTTGCGGCCCGCGAAGCTCTGGAACGACACCGAATCGGCTGGCCACGCGGAACAGCTGGTGGCGCGTCTCGGCGCCGAAACGTGGGCCGGGCGAACCGGGTCGGTACCGGTGGCCTCATTCACCATCACCAAGCTGGCGTGGCTGGTCGCCAACGAACCTCATCTGGTAGCTGCCATCGAGCGGGTGATGCTGCCGCACGACTACCTGAACTTTCGTCTTTGCGGAAGGTTCGCCACCGACCGGGGTGACGCGTCGGGGAGCGGCTGGTTCGATCCGTCCCGCAACGAAATCGCCCACGAGTTGCTGGTCGAAGTTGGTGGACGCGACGACTGGGCGGCGCTGGTCCCTGCGGTACTGGCCCCTACCGACGTGCTCGGCACGGTTACCGGGCCGGCGGCCACCGCGACCGGTCTCCGGGAAGGCATCCCGGTGTCGGTCGGGACGGGGGACAACATGGCGGCGGCGTTGGGTCTAGGGCTTTCGTCAGGTGATCTCGCTCTTTCGCTCGGCACTTCCGGTGTGGTGTACGCGGTGTCGGAGACGGCGTCGTCAGATCCCACCGGGGCGGTCGCCGGGTTTGCTGACGCCAGTGGACGGTTCTTGCCGTTGGTGTGCACGCTCAACGCCACCAAAGTCACCGATACGGTCCGACGTTGGCTGGGGTTTGACCAGTCGGGATTCTCCGACGCTGCGCTCAGCGCGCCACCGGGGGCAAACGGGGTGCGGCTCACTCCCTACTTCGATGGGGAACGAACCCCGAACCTTCCGGACGCCACCGGAACCTTCGAAGGGCTTCGTAACGACACCACACCGGCGGACCTTGCTCGGGCTGCCCACGAGGGGGTGTTGAACGGTTTGCTGTTTGGGATGGCCGCGTTGGCTCAAGCCGGAGCGGCGACCGGCGGGCGGCTGCATCTGATCGGTGGTGGAGCAAAAAGCCCGGCCTACCGGCAGTTGCTGGCTGACATGCACGGTGCGCCGATCCGGGTTCCTGACGCCGAAGAAACGGTGGCGACCGGGGCTGCAGTGCAGGCCGCAATGATGCTCGGTCATCAACTCGACGATCTGGAATCAGCGTGGCGGCTCGGGGCCGGAACCGATGTCGACCCCGACCAACACCCCCGTTGAGGGAACGGTCGGGTCGTTAGCCGATAACCCCGCGTTGGCGGAGATCGTCGATTGCTTCCACCGACAAGTTGAGTTCGTTGGCCAGAATCTGGTCGGTGTGTTCACCTAGCCACGGCACCCGAGTTTCTGGTCCTTCGGCAACCCGAGACAACTTGACCGGATTGCCAGGGATCAGCACCGGCGCGCCACCGTCGGGTGGGTCCATCGCGACCAGCATGTGCCGCGCTTGGACGTGCGGGTCCCCAATGAGGTCGTCTGCGGTGTAGCTCTCACCAGCGGCGATACCGGCCGCGGC
>JAFMKU010000022.1 GCA_017852795.1 Candidatus Neomicrothrix sp. | reverse complement strand
CACCAACGCCAGAGTTGCCCACACCGCGATCCAACCAGTTACTGCCGAAGCCGCCATCCCCCAAAGAAACGGTGGCCAAAACGACGACGGCACGTTGCTGTCGAGCGCGGAAACTGCCCCCGCCCCAGCGATCACCGGCAAGCTCATCAGAAACACCAACCGCGCCGCGGTGTCACGTTCAAAGTCAAGAAACCTGGCCACCGTCAAGGTCACCCCGGAGCGACTCACTCCCGGCTGCAAGGCAAGCGCCTGCCCAAACCCCATCGCCAGCGCGTCGCGAAGCGTGAAGTCTGTGCTGGTGCGGCGTTGCGGTCGACGATCAGCGACCAGCAACAACAACCCGAACCCGATCAGCATGACCGCAATCATCCAGATGCGATCCAGGTCGGCGATCTGATCCTTGAACAACAAACCGATCACCCCGGCAGGAACCGCGCTCGCTACCAGAAACCATGCCACCCGGCCATCGGTGCCCAACGGTTTGCCGACCACCGGGCCTAACCCTGCCGACGCGTAGCGCAACACATCGCGCCGGAGATACGCCAACGCGCCGGTCAACGTGCCGAGATGGACCGCCACGTCAAACGACGTTTCGAGTTCGCTGGGCAGGGTGTCCCAGCCGAACAACCAGCGGGTCAGTTCGAGGTGGCCACTCGACGAGATCGGAAGAAACTCCGACAACCCCTGCACGATGCCGAGGACAATGGCGTGAAGGATCTCCAAAGCAGTTCTCTCCCTGACGAGTAGACGCCCGAGATTAGAGCCATTCTCGGCCCCGACGGTGATGCCGGAGGATCAGACCGGAGTTCAGGCGCCAGACATGGTGACGTCAGCAACCACCAACGTCACCCCCGCCGCGCTCATCGGAAGCCACTCCAGGTCACCACCGATCGCCAACACGTCAAGCAGCAGCCGCTGCACGGTTGACGCGATCGTGACCTCACGGATCGGTTCCGCCAGTTCGCCGTTGCGGATCCGCAACCCCTCAGCCCCGGTGGAAAAGTCACCGGATACCGGGTTCACCCCAGAATGAAGTCCGGCCACACCCTGCACCAGAAATCCATTGTCGATCCCGGCGATCAACTCGGCCTGACTCGCAGTTCCCGGGACCAGCGAAAGGGCCCGTGCCCCCACCCCTGGGCCGCTTTTGAAACCGCCCCGCACCGCTGAACCGGTCGAAGCGGTTCCGGAACGGCGACCGCTATACGAATTGTGGAGGTAGCCGGTGAGCTGACCATCAACCAGCAGCGAGGTTCGGCGGGTCGCGAGCCCTTCACCATCAACCAGGCTGGCGGTGAACGCCGCCGGGTTGGTCGGATCGTCAACCAAGGTGATCGACGGGTGAGCAACCATCTCCCCCTCCCGACCAGCAAACAACGAGCGCCCTTTCAGCACCGCTTCCCCGGTCAGCGTGTGCCCGACAATGCCAAGGAATTGCGCGGTCACCCAGGGATCAAGCACCACCGTGAGTCGTTCCGAAGGAGGTTTTGACGCACCCAGTAGCCGGGTGGCTCGTTCGGCGGCGTCGGCCGCCGCTACCACCGGATCCAGCTCGCCAGGATGACGACCGATCGAAAA
Source organism: Candidatus Neomicrothrix sp. (assembly GCA_017852795.1). GTDB lineage: Bacteria > Actinomycetota > Acidimicrobiia > Acidimicrobiales > Aldehydirespiratoraceae > UBA11606. Next base: position 30,956 of record JAFMKU010000022.1, on the reverse strand, counting down.
CCCGAAACCAGTCTGGGTTTCGTCACCGGACTCGGCCAGCGCGTACGCCGACACGTAACAGCCGGTCTCGCGGGTAGTTGCCGACAAACCCCCCGAAGTCGCGACCGCCGATTCGTACACGCTGTCGATGTATTCAGCAGACTCGATCCCTGAGATCCGCGGGTCGGCCGCTCTGGTCGCCCGTTCCAGTTCGATAGCGAGCGCCACCTTGTCGTCAATCGAATACCCCGCGAGTTCCTCGGCAAACAGGTTCAGGTCAGGAACCAGCACCCCATCGGGTTCGCCTAACCCGTTGAACGCATCAGGTTCGGCAAAAGTCGCGTTGTCACGGGCTTCTTGCAAGGTGTCGTGAAGGGCTTGATCGTCGAGCGTTCCCGCATAGGCATACCCCTGCCGGCCCTCAACCACGACCCGCACCCCAACCCCTTGCGACTGGGCCCGAACCAACGACTCAACCTCGCCTTGGTAGGCCCGAACCTCGGTCTCGTCATCGCGGCTGACAAATGCCTCGACCTGCTCACCGGCCTTGGCCCAGCCCGCGATCCGTTCCGCAATCTCTAGTAGTTCGCTCATCGTTAGCCCGCGGTGCCACCGACGGTCAGGCTGGTTACCCGCAAGGTTGGCGTGCCGTCGCCAACCGGGACTCCCTGACCGTCCTTGCCGCACGTACCGGGCGAACCCATCGCGAAATCGTTTCCGAGCCGGTCGATTCTGGTTAGGACTTCGGGGCCGTTACCGATCAGGTTTCCTTCCCGAATCGGATCGGTGATCTGCCCGTCTTCGATCAGGTACGCCTCGGTCATTCCGAACACGAAATCGCCGGTCGCGGTGTTGACCTGTCCCCCACCGAGCTGCGCCACGTACACGCCCGACGCAGTGTCGGCGATGATCGCTGCCGGATCCTCGTCACCGGCGGTGATGTAGGTGTTGGTCATTCGCACCATCGGCAGGTGCTGGTAGCTCTGCCGCCGACCGTTCCCTGAACTTATCCGACCTTCCTTGCGGGCCCGCAGGAGATCCCACATGTAGTCGGTGAGCACACCGTTTTCGATCAGCACGTTGTGACCCGCAGGTCGGCCCTCGTCATCGATCGCGAAATGTCCCCATTCCCCAGCCATAGTCCCGTCGTCGATCAAGGTGACCAGCGGAGACGCCACCTGCTCACCGACACGGCCGGCGAACACCGACGCGGCTTTGCCTACCAGATCGGCTTCCAAGCCATGCCCACATGCCTCGTGGAACAGCACGCCACCGCCACCGGGGCCAACCACCACCGGCATCGACCCCGACGGTGCGGGACGTGCCGACAGTTTCGTGATTGCCCGCTGGGCCGCCCGCCGACCCATCTCCTCAACGTCGGTTTCGTCGAAGAGTTCGAAGCCAACCGTGCGACCCGTCGATTCTCGGCCGGTCTGCAAACCGGTATCACCCGACGCCACACACGAAATGCTGAACAAGGTCCGAACCTGATCGTCTTGGGCCATCAACCCGTCGGAGTTCGCGACCAGTATTCGCCTCCGGGAATCTCCGTAACGGGCCGAAACTTGCGAAATCACCGAACCGGCGCTGCGAGCGGCTTCGTTGGCCAACGTCAGGAGTCCCACTTTGGTCGCCTTGGCGACGGTTTCGGGCAGGATCCGGGCGCTGGCCGTTACGTCCTGCGCTGGTGCACCAATCGCCACCACCCGGGTGCCGCCTCCACCACCGCGGGCCGCGCCCGCCGCGGCCTCAGCTGCGGTCCGTAACCCGTCGGCGGAAAGATCGGCGGTGTGTGCGAACCCGGTGGTGTCACCGACCACCACCCGAATCCCGGCCCCACGGTCGCGTCCGCTGGTCAATTCCTCAACCCGTCCGTCGTCGAACAGTGCCGACGATGAACGCTTGTCCTCCACGAACACTTCGGCGAAATCGCCGCCCGTTCGCAGAGCCGACGTCAACGTCTCCGAAATCAGATCTTGGTCGAGCACAGTGCCTCCGAATTCAACGCTCCAGAAAACCGCCCTCAGAGTAGCCCTACCGACCGACGACCTCGCCAGCCGGGTCCTGCAACTGACCAAACGGGGCGTCCCCAGCTCCGATCCTCCATCGGTCGTACACACCAACCCCGGCCTGATCAGCGTCCGATGAACCGGTAACCGACACGACCTGCGACGCGGCCATCGTCACCTCGACCGATTGACCAAACGAGAGCTCGTCAACGATCGAGCGCAACGCCGCATCTCGGCCCGCTTCGGCCTGACTTCCCTGCCAACGCTCCTGGCGCGCCCTATCAAACTGGTTGGGATCAAACTGGTCGGGATCAAACTGGTCGGGGTTGACCACCCACAGCTCAAGCCAGACCTCTGCCCCATCCCAAACCGAACGCACCCAAATCTGACGGGCAACCGGAGGTTCAGCCTGAGAATCATCGGTGTGCACCGCCACCTCGACCATACGCTCCAACCACCCACGCGATCCGGCCGCCAGCTGACCTATAGCCTCTCGAGGGCCCAGAGCCGACTGACCTCGGAGCAGAGCACTTGGGCCCGGCTGGTCTGCATGACCAGAATCGGCCGCGGGTCCGAAATCGAGCCAGGCCAGCAGAAACCATGCAGCCACCAACCCAACGAAGCCGATAAACCCGACGAACAATCGGGGTGAAAACCTTTTCTGACCCGCACGCACAATCCAACCTCCATCTACTGACGAGAAGGCGAGGCTGGTCACATCGCGAGACGACTTTTACCGTAACGTCAAGGCGGTACGATTTCGCTTCAGCCGGGTCGCTCGCCGACCTCAATCGTCCATTTCGCCAACCAACCCCCCGAAAGCCTCTCCCACCAGTTCCCGTGTCAGACGAACCGCACACCGACCAGCCACAAGACACCGTCGTGCCTGCCCCGGCCTACCACCCGCCACTTCGTTGGTGGGTGGAGGTTCTGTTGGTCGCCGGTTTCTACGGGGTTTACTCGTTGATTAGGAACCAGTTCGGTTCGGCGCTCGGCGCGTCGATCGTGCGCCAGTCCTATGCCAACGCGATCAGCGTGATCGACTTCGAGTCCGCCTTGGGTCTCTACATCGAACCCGAATTGCAGGAACGGTTTCTGGGTTGGGACTGGTTTCTGATCGGCTGGAACGTTTTTTACGGGACATTCCATTTCGTGATCACCATCGGCACCATGGTCTACCTGTTTGTGAAAGCACCGCTGCGCTACTCGTTCATGCGCTCGACGCTGTGCCTCACCACTGGAACCGCGTTGATCGGTTTCGCACTGTTTCCGCTGATGCCACCTCGCCTTCTCGGCAACTGCGAATCGGCGTTCGGTGCCTGCAATCCCAACCACACCTTCGTCGATACGTTGACCGAGTTGGGTGGGCTCTGGTCGTTCGAAACCGAGCGGATCGCCAACATCAGCAACCAGTACGCGGCGATGCCCAGCCTGCACATCGCCTGGGCTGTCTGGTGCGCGGTTGCGCTTTCTCCGCTGCTGCGCCGCCGCATCACCCGAATCGTCGTCTGGTGCTACCCGATCCTGACCTTGTTCGCCATCATGGTCACAGCCAACCATTACTGGCTGGACGCCTTCGGCGGTCTGATCGCGTTGGGGGTCGGATTGCTGCTCGCTCCGTTCCTAACAAGACTTCTGCCCGGCCCCACCGGTACGCTGAGCAGCGATGTTGTTGAGCGCCCTCTCCGGACCTGAAGACCTTCAAGGCCGTTCGATCGCGGAACTCAACGACCTCGCCGAACAGATCCGGGCGTTAGTGATCGATTCGGTAACCGAACTTGGCGGGCATCTCGGATCCAACCTTGGCGCAGTCGAATTGTCGATCGCCGTGCATCGAGTGTTCCGGTCCCCTCACGATGCCATCCTCTGGGACACCGGCCATCAGGCTTACATCCACAAGATCCTGACCGGCCGAGCCAACGGTTTTCGCCAACTCCGTCAGGCCGGTGGCATGTCGGGCTACCCGAGCCGAGACGAATCCGAACATGACTGGATCGAAAACAGTCACGCTTCGACGGTGCTGAGTTACGCCCACGGTCTCGCCACCGCATTCCGCGCCAACGACGAACGCCGCCGGGTGGTTGCCATTATTGGTGATGGCGCCATGACCGGCGGTATGGCTTTCGAAGGCTTGAACAATCTCGGCCATGCCGGCAGCGATGTGGTCATCGTGCTCAACGACAACGGCCGCTCCTACGCACCTACCGTTTCGCGACTGTCCGAAAGCCTGGTCAAGATCCGCAACAACCCGGTGTACATGCGGCGGCAGGCCAAAATCGAGGAGATCGCCGAACGGATCCCGTGGGTCGGCGAACAGATCCACCGCGGGTTGAAGATGTCGAAGGCCGCGCTGCGCGAAATGTGGGAACCGTCGGCGTTTTTCGAAGATCTCGGGGTCCGCTACATCGGTCCCTTCGACGGTCACGACATCGAATCGATGGAAGAGGCGCTGGCCAACGCCAGCGAGTTCGATGGGCCGGTCGTGGTGCATGTGCTCACCCAGAAAGGCCGGGGGTACGGCCCCGCCGAAGCCGACGACATAAAGAACATGCACGACACCGGTTCGGTCAAGGACGGTTCGTACACCGCAGCATTCAGCGAAACCATGGTCAAACTTGGTGATCGCCACCCCGAACTGGTCGCCATCACCGCGGCGATGCCTGACTCCACCGGCTTGTTGCCGTTTCGTGATCGTTTCCCGGATCGCTGCATCGACGTCGGAATCGCCGAACAACACGCGGTGACCGCGGCAGCCGGTATGGCTATGGGGGGTCTGCGACCCGTGGTGGCCGTGTACTCAACGTTCCTGACCCGAGCGATCGATCAGGTCAACCTCGATGCGGGACTGCACGGCCTTCCCGTCATTTTCTGTCTTGACCGGGCCGGGATCACCGGTCCCGACGGCGCATCCCACCACGGGATCCTCGACTTGGTCCTGCTCACCAAAGTGCCGGGAATGACCGTGTTTGCACCGTCGAATTATCAGGAACTTCAGCAGATGCTCGAAGATGCCATGACCGTCACCGACGGCCCGGTAGCGATCCGCTGGTCTCGCGGACCCGCCGCTCACGTCCCAGATCTTGAGGTCGGCCGGGGGTTCGCAGCCCGCCGAGTGCAACAAGGCGATGGAACGGTGGCTCTGGTCGGGTTTGGTCAGATGCTGCCGGCCGCAGTTGGAGCCGCCGAACAACTTGCCCAGCGCGGCGTGCACTGCACCGTGTACGACCCTCGACTGGTCAGCCCACTTGATCCCACCATGATCGATGACATCGCCGGTCACCAGATCGTGGTTACGGTCGAAGATGGTCTGCGAATCGGTGGAGCTGGAGCTGGCGTTCGAGATGCGCTCGGTGAACGCGGTGCAAGCTGCCGAATCAGCGTTCTTGGTGTTCCGACCGAATACGTACCGCACGACACCGCCGAGGCAATCCACGCCCGGTTCGGGCTCGACGCCGACGGCATCGCCCGCAGCGTCGAAGCACTGTTGGCTGAATAACCCAAACCGGACCTCTCACCGGCTCAGGTTGCCTGCTGCTCAGGTGTAGTACGGGTTTTCGCCCTGCTGATGGTCGGTGGCGTCGATCACGTCGGTCACTTCCGGGATCGCTTCGAGAATGGCCCGTTGGATGCCTTCTTGAAGGGTTGCGGCGCTCATGGAACATCCCTGACAGCCGCCACCCATGGTCACGTAAGCCGTTGACCCTTCAACGCCGACCAGCTCAGCGAACCCACCGTGAGCGGCCAGCGCCGGGTTGATTCGTTCGGCCAGCAGAACTCGCACCTTGTTGGCGGCGTCGCCGGTCAACTCCAGTTGCCCGAGGTCGCCGAGCGGGTTGGGGCGGTTGGGATTGCGAATCACTAGGCCGCCCTGACCGGCAACCGACGGAAGGTCGAGCGTGGCCCCCCGCATGGCGTCGACGCTGTTGGCGGGGATGATCACGGTCAAACCGTCGTGGCTGTACAGCCAGTCGTCTTCGGCTGCGTCCGCGACGGGTTCTAAAGACAGGTCGTAGGTGTAATCGACCCCCGACGCCCCGGTGACCTCAACCCGCAGACCGAGGCCTTCCGCATCGTCTTCTCGGGACCGAATGTCGAACACGGTGGCACGCGCCCCGTCAGTCACCATCAGGATTTCGTCGGTCTTGCCAGCTGCGGTGTCGGTCATACCCTGAAGGTTAGCGGCCGAGTTGGCGTCACCCATTCCCGTCGATCTCGTCGAGTTCAGACGACAACGCCAGCCATCGTTCCTCGGCGGAATCCAACCGTGATTGGGCATCGGCGAGCTGAGAACCGACGGTGGTGAGCTCGCCATGATCGGTTCCCGCCTGACCAAGCAAGGTCGTCAGTTCCGCAACCTGAGCCGAGGCTTCGGCCATGGCCCGTTCGGTTGCTTTGAGTTCGTGGCGCACCGTTGACCGAGACCGCCGAGGACCAGCCGACTGCGGACTGGATGCCGGCTGCGACCCTCCGGACCGGGCAGTCTCACGATCCCTCGACCGGTCGAGGCTCCGACGGTTCCCACCGTCTTCACGGTCGGCCAACCATCCGCCGTAGCCTCCGGGCCAACGCCGAGCCAGCCCGTCCCCCACCACCAGAACATCACTGACAGTGCGGTCCATGAACGAACGATCGTGGCTCACGACCACCACCGCACCCGGCCAACCGTCGAGGAAATCTTCAAGCGCTCGCAGCGTGTCAAGGTCGAGGTCGTTGGTTGGTTCGTCAAGCAAGAGGACGTTGGGGCGAGCGGCCAAAGTCAACACCAACTGCAACCGTCGTCGCTCGCCGCCAGAAAGCAACCCAACCGGGGCCTTCTGCGCGTCGCTGTCGAACCAGAACCGTTCCAGCAAAGCGACATCCCACCAGTCCGGTTCGGCTCCATCCCCGGCCAGCACCTGACGGACCCGAAGCGTCGGATCGAGGTCACGGCCGCGTTGGTCGAACAACCCAATCGACACGGTCGGTCCCTGCACTCGGTTCCCGCCGAGCAACGCCCGCTTCCCGGCGATCGCCTCGAGCAGCGTCGACTTTCCCGTTCCGTTATCGCCCACGATGCCGAGCCGTTCTCGACGGTCCAGCCGAAGGGTCAGATCGCCAATCAGCGGAATGGTCGGCTCAAACCCGATCACTGCGTGTTCTAACTCCACCACCTGATCGCCCAACCGGGGCGTTTCCCGATGCAACGCATCGAGAGGAAGGTCGCCTTCTCGGGCCGCCGCTTGAGCCCGGGTCGTGATGAGTTCGGTTGCCCGTTCGATACGAGAACGGCTCTTGCGGGTTCGGGCTTTGGCCCCTCGACGCAGCCAGGCCAGCTCCCGCCGGGCAAGGTTCTGACGGGTTGATTCATGGGCTGCTGCCCGTTCTTCACGAGCCGCTCGACCCTCGAGATATCCGTCGTAGCCGCCGTCGTGCAGGTATGCCGCGCCTCGGTCAAGTTCGAGCACGCGGGTTGTCAACCGGTCTAGGACGTAGCGATCGTGGGTCACAACCACCAACCCACCGCGGAACTGCTCAAGTTCTTGTTCCAGCCATTCGATGGCGTCGACATCGAGATGGTTGGTTGGTTCGTCAAGGATCAGCAGATCGGCGTCGGCAACCAGCGCTCGAGCGAGCGCCACCCGCTTTTCTTGTCCACCGGAGAGTTGATCAACGCTCCGGTCGATCACGTCGGCTAGTCCCAGTCGATGGATCGCAGCGTCACCGCGCCAGCCCCCACCCACCGCTGAGCGAACGGTGCCGGCCGGCAGTGTCGTGACTTGATCGACGGCGGCCACCGTCACCCCTCGCCCTCGCCGAACCTGACCGCTTTCCGGTTCACGAGATCCCGAGATGACCGAAAGCAGCGTAGATTTTCCGGTGCCGTTGATCCCCACTACCCCCAGTCGGTCACCGGAGGAAACCGTCACCGAAACGTTCTGAAACAAGGGGCGAGTTGGGCGACTCATCGATACCGAGTCGACGTCGATCAGGATCACGAGAACCAGCCGTTACCGGCGCGGTTGGTCGCCCCCATCACAAACGTCATAGCGCTGAACGCTAACGCCGGATTTGTCCGAGAGGCCTAGGCTGGATCAGGTGAGCGAACCTGCTAACCCCAACGTCCCCTCCAGCCCGACACCCACCACCGTGGTTGACTTCTTTTGGCGACCCGGATGCGGTTTCTGCATGCGCCTCGAACGTGATCTCGTCGCCCACGGTGTGCCGCTACAAAAACACAACATCTGGGAAGACCCGGCGCACGCCGCCACGGTTCGGACGCACGCCAACGGCAACGAGACGGTGCCAACGGTCGTGATCGCCGACACCGCGATGGTCAACCCGTCCGCCGACGATGTGCTCACGGTGTTGCAGGTCAAAGCACCGAGTTTGGTGCCCGCCGGTTGGACACCGCCCGAACCTGGTCGCCTCAGCCAAATTGCCGCTCGCCTGCTGGGCGGCTGAGCGAAACCAACCTCAGAGGCGCTACGTCAACCCGGTCAGGTTCGGCGACGCGTTCTACTTGAGGAAATGGCCGCAAACCGGCCACGGATACCAGCCGCGTCGGGCGTACAGTTCGCGTGCTCGGGCATCTTGTTCGGTCGGTGGGGCCAGGGCCGGATCACCCGTTCCCCCCACCGTCTGCCAGGTGGCGTAATCGAACTGGTAGGCGCCTCGGTAGGTACCGCTGGGAGAAACCGCGTCGTAACGGTCGCTCGATTCGCACCAGCGAAGCTTCTCCCACTTCTCGTCGGAAACCAGCCCGTAGCGTCCTTCCTCCACCGCGATCGCGGTGCGGTCCCATGCTTCGGCGGCCACCATGACCTCGTTGAGTTCCAGTTGCTGATCTTGCAGGCTGATCAGCAGCAACTCGAGTTCCACCATGCGATCCTGCAACCGTTCCGACTCGGCCAGGCTGGCCAACACCGCTCCATCGGCTTGGGCGTACAGGCTGTTGAGTTCGGTGACGGCCTGGCGGGTCGAACCGGTCTGGGACCGGACCAGATGCTGGCGCCACGAGAAGTCGCTGGCGTCTTGAACTGCGGCTAGGTATTCGAGCGTCCCCACCTCGCCTCCCGTGATGTAGGACTCGACGGCCAACACCCGCAGGTTCTGGGTGGTTTCCTCAATGTCATCAACAAGCCGTTGCTGTTCGGCGTTGAGCTCTACCCGCTCATCAATCAGCGTTGCCAGCTGCGCCTCATTTGCGGTGAGTTCGCTGAGGGCCTGATCTTGTTGTTCGGCTACCTCGTCGAGCAGGGCACGCACCTCTTCGCGAGTCGGGACACCGTCTCGGAGGTCGGAAACCGTTTCGGCTCCCGCGGTCCATGCCTGCCCGGCCGCCACGGTCAACAACAGCACCACCGCCAGCAACAAAGCCACCAGGCGCTTTCCTGACGCGGGAATCCGCAGGTCGGCCGGGGTGTCGGGCCAATAATCAGCGGAAGTAGGGTCGATCGTGAACGTCATGTCAGTACCGCGGCAAGGTGCCCGTCCACAACAACGTGGAAGACGCAGCGCCCACCGCTCGCCCGTGAGGCTAGCGAGCGGCTTCCAAAACGAAAAGGCGCGGATCGCTCTACAGTCACCAGATGACCTCAAACCCTTACGACGCCATCTTGCTGGTGAGCTTCGGAGGCCCCGAAGGCCCCGACGATGTCATTCCGTTTCTTGAAAACGTCACGGCCGGTCGAAACATTCCTCGTGAGCGGTTGGCGGTGGTGGGCGAACAATACGCGGCGTTTGGCGGGGTGAGTCCGCTCAACGAGCAGTGCCGCCGTCAACGGTCCGCGCTTGAAACGGCGCTTCGTGATGGTGGACCAACCCTTCCCGTGTACTGGGGTAATCGAAACTGGCAGCCCTACCTCGACGAGGTGATCGAGTCGATGGCCGAGGATGGAGTTTCGCGAGCGCTGGCAGTGTTCACGTCGGCCTACTCGTCGTATTCGGGGTGTCGTCAGTATCGGGAGAACATCGCCGAAGCCCGTGATCGAGTTGAGCAGCGTCGGCCCGAACTGAACGTCCCAACGATCGACAAAGTGCGGGCCTACTACGACCACCCTGGTTTCATCGAACCGTTTGTTGCCGCAACCCAATCGGCGTTGCAGGCGTTGCGTGAACAGAACGCCTCCGCCGGCGAGGGTGACCGAGCCACCGGTTCGAAACCGACATTGGTGTTCACCGCACATTCGATCCCAACGTCGATGGCCAGCAGTTGTGACTACGAAGCTCAACTTCGCGAAGCGGCACGGCTGGTGACCGAACGGCTCGACGACGGCCAACTCGATTGGACGCTGGCCTGGCAGAGTCGATCCGGACCTCCTCAGGTGCCGTGGCTGGAACCCGACATCAACGATGTGCTCCCCCGGCTCGCCGAAGAAGGTGTCCGGCAGGTGGTGATCGTTCCGCTTGGTTTTGTCAGCGACCACATGGAAGTGATGTGGGATCTCGACACGCAGGCAGCAGCCACCGCCGAAGCGGTGGGGATCACGATGACCCGAGCCGAAGCGCCGGGCACCGGGCCTGCTTCCGCGTTCATTGAGATGTGGGTCGATCTCATCCGGGAACGAATCGAAGCGGAACGGGCTGCATCGTCTGACTCGTCGACCCCGGTCAATCGCCGCGCGCTCGGTTCACTACCGGTCCGCCCCGATATCTGCGCCGAAGGGTGCTGTCCGGCACCGGTCCGACCAGATCTTCACGCTGGGCGCGAAACCTCGCGCTGAACGCGCGAACCATCCCCCACTACGACCGGGCCGATCTCTACTGTAGATACCAGTTGCTCACCGGGTTGGAAGCTTCTGGCCTGATCGCAACAGGTTTTGGTCATCAACGGGGGTCCAGTAGCGGTGAACCACGCGAAGATTGCGACACAAGCATTGAGGTATCGCTTCAACGCAGTGCGCGGCTCGCTGGCTCACCCGTCGGACTGGGAACTCGAAAACATGGCCAACTTCTCGGTGTCGGCAGCCGAACCAGCGGTTGACGCCGCGATTCGCCAGCTCGCCACCGAATGGGTCCGGTTCGGGTTGGACACCGAAGACCTGATCGAACCCTGGGATCACTATCGGATCGACCAGCTTTTTCAGGAACACCCGGACTTGATCGACGCACTTGACGACATCGTCCGGGTTGCCACCCGTCCACAAGCTGCCTGACCGACAACCAAGCACTGCGGTATCGGCATAGCCAAGCGTGGCACCCGAGCGATACGGTACGGGCGTGCCTGTTGTCGCGGTTGTCAACCAGAAAGGCGGGGTCGGAAAGACCACCGTCACCCTCGGTCTTGCCGGGGTTGCGTGGCGTCGTGGCATCGACGTGTTAGTGGTCGACCTTGACCCGCAGGGCAACGCCACCACCGGACTCGCAGTCTGGGATCCGGCGTTCACCGTCGATGCGGCGTTGGCTGAAGAACGTTCAGGAGCGCTGGCCGGGTTGCGGGTCGTCAGCGGTTGGCCGACCGAACCGGCCGGGGTTCGTCCCCCATCGGTGGTCGCCGCCACCCCGAGCCTCGCCGCCCGAGAGCCGCAACTGCTTACCGATCCCATCGGTGCCAACGACCGGCTGGCGGTAGCCCTCGAAGGAGTACAGCAGGATCTGGTGCTGATCGACTGCCCACCGTCTCTGGGCTTGTTGACGATCAACGGGTTGTTCGCCGCTGACCGGGCACTGGTCGTCACCGAACCAGGGGCCTGGGCCTCTGACGGGGTAACCCAGATGCTTCGGACCATCGACCGAGTGTCGCAACGGCGAAACCACAGCGACCCACTCACTGTCGCCGGGGTGGCCGTCAACCGGTTGGGCCGCACCCGCGACGCCAAATACTGGGATGCCCAGCTTCGCGCCGACCACCCTGGTCTGGTGCTTCCCCCCATCCATCTTCGGGCTGCAGTCCCTGAGGCGTCGGCCTCGTCGATTCCGGTGTCGGCGTTAGGTGCCCGGCCGGGAGCTGCCGACGCGGCAGCCGAGTTTGAAGCATTGTTTGACCTCGTGGTTCCCGAGTTGGCCGAACCTCACCCGGCCGCCGATCATAAGAACACCGGACCGATTGCCGAGGAGGTGCTTCGTGACCTATGACCCTCAAGCCAACCGTCAGCGCCCGAAACCCAAACCTGACGAAGCGGCACCTGTTGATGCGTTGATCGGGACACCAGTGAGCGACGACCCAGAACCCAGCTCATCTCCGACGACCAAATCGCCGGCAACCGAAACGTTGTCCCCCGGGCCCCGAGTCGCCCCCAAGCCTGCTGACCCCGTACCGGATTCGATCGTGGCCGGCACCGGTGTGCTGGCGGTAGTGGGCGCACTCATCGGGCTGCTTGGGTTGCGGTATTTCTGGCGGCGGTTTCGTCACTCAGGCATGACCCACTCGTCGCCAGACTGACCGCCGCGAACCGGCACTGATATTCAGCGATCGGTACTGATGTTCAGCGACCGGCCGCCGGTCGGGCTGCCACCGCCTCCTGCCCTTCGGTGCAGCGATCCAGATACGGGCACCAGCCACAGAGTGGGCCTGTAGTTGGGGCAAACGAGTCGGTGCTGCACGCCGTCTGAATCGCTGACCAAGTGTCGCCGAGACGACCTACCGCTGAGTCCAACGCCGCGTTGGTCACATCGGTCGCAACGTGGCGATCGCCGAGGTACAGCAGGCGGGCTCGGACCGGCATCTCCCCGGTCGACGCGTGCACTGCTGCGGCATAAAGCAGCACCTGATCAAGCCGGCTCTCCCGGTAACGCGGAGACGGAGCCTTTCCGGACTTGTAATCCGACACCACCAGACCATCTGCTTCGCGTTCGAGACGATCTACCACTCCGCTGAACGGCACCGAACCCAGCTCGGTCTGGACCCGTTGCTCGGTGGCCTCAACGTTAACGTTTCGGGGATCTTCTATTGCCCAGAGCCCCTCAATGGCGTTCCACGACTTCCACCGAAACGACCGGGCTTCGGCCTCGTTGAACCCCAACGCGAGAAAGTCATTGTCGTCGGCCATCTGCGGCCATTGGTCAGCGGCGATGGCTCGGGCCGTGTCAACCGTGCGCTCGGTAGGGTCCAGATCCATCAACACTTCGAGCACCCGATGGGCGAAGGTGCCGACCAGCGCTGCTTCCCCCGGAGGGTCCGGCAACTTTTCGATGTAGCGCATTCGCCAACGCCGCGGACATTGCGTGAACGTGCTGGCTCCCGACGGTGACAAACGCTGCGGAGGAGTCGGTGAGGCACCCGAATCGGAGGTGGACATGTTCTCGTTCTAGTCCACGAGTGTGACAGCAGGCGACCATCGGCGTAGCGTCGTGGTCATGAAGACACGTGCCGCAGTCGCTTATGCCGTCAACCAACCTTGGACGATCGAGGAATTTGAGATCGCCGACCCTGGGCCTGAAGAGGTGCTGGTCAAGATGAGTTTCGCCGGGCTCTGCCATTCCGACGAACACATTCGCCTCGGCGACTTCACCGAAGCGGTCCTGCCCATGGTTTGTGGCCATGAAGGTTCGGGGGTCATCGAAGCCGTCGGTGACCGGGTGCGCGGACTTGAGGTCGGCGATCACGTCGCCGCCTCGTTCATCCCCTCCTGTGGTCGGTGTCCGTCGTGTGCCGATGGGATGCAGTATCTCTGCGACAACGGTGCCGAGATCATGGCCGGCGAAGATCGCTTCATGGGGCCCAACGGCCCAGCCAAAGCCATGAGCGGTATCGGAACCTTCTCCGAATACGCGGTCGTGCACGAGAACTCGTTGGTCAAAGTCGGAGACTGGTACCCGCTCGAAGCGGTGGCGCTTTGTTCCTGCGGTGTGGCCACCGGTTGGGGCACCGCGGTGAACGTGGCCGGGGTTTCCGCCGGCGACACCGTGGTCGTGATTGGAACCGGGGGGATCGGGATCAACGCGGTGCAGGGCGCTGCGATGGCCGGTGCCGCCAACATCATCGCGGTTGACCCAGTAGAGATGAAACGTGAATTCGCTCAAAGCATGGGAGCCACCCACGCCGCTGCGTCTATCGCAGAAGCCGGCCCGTTGGTAGAAGAACTCTCTTGGGGTCGTGGGGCCAACCAAGTCATCCTCACGGTTGGTGACGCCACCTCGGACCTGTTCGCCCCCGCCATGGGTTTAGTGGGCAAAGCCGGCAGCCTCACCCTCACCTCACTCAGCAACATGCTCCAGAACGAGATTTCGCTCAACACCGTCGATTTGGCTATGAGCGGAAAGCACCTGCACGGGTCAATTTACGGGTACTGCAACCCTCGCTCTGACATCCCGAAGCTGCTGCGTCTTTACGATCAGGGCAAGCTGAAACTCGACGAGCTCATCACCCGCCGGTACTCGCTCGACGAGATCAACGAGGGCTACCGAGCGATGCACGCCGGCGAAAACATCCGCGCTGTCATCGACTTTTCGCTTTAGGCGCACCGCCGACGATCAGACGTCGAGCGTTTCGAGATCGATCAAGGCACTGTTCTTGACGAGAAAATCGCGCCGCACCCCGACGTCGTTGCCCATCAAGACATCAAACATTTTGGCCGCCTCTTTGGCCTGCTTGCCTTCGTCCATGGTGAGCCGTCGCAAGGTGCGGGTTTCTGGGTTGAGTGCGCAGTGGCGGAGTTCGTCCACGTTCATTTCGCCGAGCCCCTTGAACCGTTGCCATTTGATGTTTTCGCGTTTGCGTTTGCCTTTGCAGAGTTCGTCGGTGACCTGTTCGCGTTCTTCGTCGCTGTACACCCGGTAGATGTCGTCACCGACCTTGGTGGTGTACAGCGGCGGTTGCGCGGCGTAGACGTTGCCGGCTTCAAGCATGGGCCGCATGTATTCATGGATCAAGGTGAGCAGCAGGCAGCGGATGTGGCTGCCATCAACATCGGCATCGCAGAGAATGACGATCCGTCCGTACCGTGAATCTTCGAGGTTGAAATCTCGTCCCGCCCCGGCACCGACCGACGTGAACAATGCTTGCGCTTCGGCGTTGTCGAGCACCTGCTTCTGGCTGGCCTTCGCCGCGTTAACCACCTTGCCGCGTAGCGGAAGGATCGCCATTGTCTCCGAATTGCGACCCCGCTTGGCGGGACCCGCTGCCGAATCACCTTCGACGAGGATGATCTCGCTACCCGGACCGTGCACCCGACAATCGGCCAGCTTCTCGGGCATTCCGGTCGAGCCCAAGCGGGCCGTCTTTCGCTTGTTTTCCAACACCTGCTTCGACGCGACCCGGTTCTGAATCGCCGATGCCAACTTGTCGGCGATCGCCTTTACGTGGCTGCGAGGCCCGCCGCCGGCATCGAACCATTCCTTCATCTGTTCATAAACGATCCGGCTGACGATCCCCTCGATCGCGGGTGTCCCCAACTCCTGTTTGGTTTGCCCGCGGAACTGCGGTTCGGGGAAGGTCACCTTGATTGCCGCCACCAGACCTTCCTGCACGTCGTCTTTGATGGCCTTGTGCTTTTCTTCTCTCTTGAGCTTGGCCAGTTTCCGGTTGTCTTTGAGCAACACCGTGTTGACGACCCGAGTCAGCGCCTTGTCGAAACCGGCCTGATGGGTGCCGCCTTGACTGGTGGGGATCGTGTTGACGAACGACACGATGCGGGTGTCGTACCCCTGGACCCAACGCAGTGCCACATCAACCCGGCATTCACGCTCGACGTCGGTCATCTTGCCGTTGACCGGAACTTTCTCGGTAAACGTGTCGATGCCGCTACAGGCGATGATCTGGTTGACCGAAGCCCCCGACGACAGGTGCTCGACCAAATCAGAAAGACCACCCCGGCTCACGAACGCAAACGGCTCCGCGAGACGCTCGCTACCACCCGCGGCCGCCGCTGAACGCTTATCGGTGACCGTGACTTTCATCCCAGGCACCAGAAAACAGGCCTGCGTCGCCCGAGTACAGATCTCGTTGACATCGATCGCCGCTTCCGGATCGAAGATGTCGAAATCGGGCCAGAACCGCACCCGGGTCCCCGTTTTGCTCGCAGAGATCCGCTTCACCCGGTCGAGCGTGTGACCCTTCTTGAACGTTCCGGTCCCGGCAGCACCCCCACCGAACTGGCCTGCCACTCGTTCGTTGAACCCCAACAGGTGGGTGTGTCCGTCGCGGTCAACTTCAACCACCAACTTGGAGGCCAGCGCGTTGACGACCGAAGCCCCAACTCCGTGCAAACCACCTGAGGACGAATAGGCCCCACCCCCGAATTTGCCACCGGCATGCAACTCGGTGAACACCACTTCGAGGGCCGACACTTTGAGCTTGCTGTGCAGGTCGATCGGGATTCCGCGGCCGTTGTCGGACACCTCGATGGACCGGTCACGGTGCAAGGTGACCTCAACCTTGTTGGCGAAACCCGCCGATGCTTCATCGACCGCGTTGTCGATCAACTCCCAAACCAGATGCATGAGCCCATCGGAGCCCGTGCCACCGATGTACATCCCGGGCCGTTTGCGGACCGCCTCCAACCCTTCCAGGGTCTGGATGGAATCGGCATCGTAATCAGAGGAGCTCTTCGCTTTCGCCACGACTGGGACGGTAGTTGGCCGCTACGACACAGCGGTGGCACACCGCCGACGGATTTTGCAACCCACCGGTTTCGTGACCTCCCGTTGACGCTGGCGAACCGGCCACGCCGGATAGCTATTAGGCCGGGCGGGGTTCCTTCGGAAGTCCAAGCACCATCTCACCGAGGATGTTGCGCTGCACCTGACTTGTTCCGGCGTAGATCGTGCCCGCTCGGGCGTTGTAGAACGCACCGACCCAAGACCCGGCATCGTTCGCAGCGCCCGGCAGGTCCGAATGAAAAGACTTCTTGGCGGTCGACTCGGTCACCATGGCCGCGGGCCCGCAAACACTGACCGCCAATTCGGTCACCCGCTTGTGGTATTCGCTCCAGTAAAGCTTGAACGCCGACTCGGCTGGGCCCGGCTGATGACCGGCCAGAAAGCGGGTCAGCGTGCCCATCCCGAGGAACCGCATGATTTCGACTTCGATGTAGCGAGCCGCAAGCTGGTCGCGCACCACCGGGTCCTGGTTGGCGCCGGTTTCTGCCGCTTTGCGGGCCAACTTGTCCCATTCGGCGCGGAACATGATCGGCTGCGTCGCCGCCGCTTCGCCTCGCTCAAAGCCCAGCAACGTCATAGCCACCGCCCAGCCGGCGTTGACCTCACCAATCACGTTCGCTTTGGGGGTGCGGGCATCGGTGAAGAATGTCTCGTTGAAATCGTGATCGCCGGACAGCATCTTGATCGGGCGAACCTCAACCCCTGGTTGTTCCATCGGGCAGAGCAGAAACGAGATCCCTTTGTGTTTGGGCGCATCCATGTCGGTACGGCAGAGCACGAAAATCCAGTTGGCCCACTGACCCGCCGATGTCCAAATTTTCTGGCCGTTGATGATCCACTCGTCACCGTCCAGCACCGCCCGACATCCGAGCGAACCAAGATCCGACCCCGCGTCCGGTTCGGAATAGCCCTGACACCAGACATCTTCGCCGCTGATAATTCTCGGCAGGAAATGCGCTTTTTGTTCGGGGGTCCCCCAGTGAAGGATGGTGTTGCCCACCATCTGAATGCTGAACGCGTCGTTGCTCCCACCGGTAGGCACCCCGGCTCGTTCAAATTCTTCGGCGACAATGACCTGTTCGAGTTCGCTCAACCCACCGCCGCCGTATTCTTTGGGCCAGGACGGTGCCAGCAACGCTCGGTCAGCCAACTTGATGCGCCACTCGGCGGTGAACGTGGCCGCGGCTTCGCCCGCTAAGGCCCCCACCCCCTGCCAGTCAGCGGGCAGGTTCTCGTCAAGAAACTGACGAATCGAGGAACGGAACTGATCAGCGGCCTGCGAATACTTCGGATCCATCCGGCAAACCTAGCGCGCTGACCAACAACCGGCCGGGCGACGCGGCAAGCGAACAACCGTAGGCTCAGCACCCATGACGAACCCCGACCGCTACATCGACCTTCTCATGGGTTGCCTTACCCGCGAACTGTTCCTCGATGAAGAAGTCCACGACGTCGCGCTCGCTGATTGGCCCGGACCACAAACCCCCTCCGAATTGGCGGGAACGCTCCGGGACCACAAGTGGCGGCTCACCCGGCGAGGCGGCGATCCTACCCGACGCCTCGACGGCCACGATTGGCCACCCACCGCCGAGACCATGGTGGGTCGTCACCGGCTGGCCAACGTTCGTGCCGCGGTCGAGACCGTTCTGAGCGAAGGCGTTCCCGGTGATCTCATCGAAACCGGAGTCTGGCGGGGTGGCGTCACGATCCTGATGCGAGGCATTCTCGAAGCTTGGGGCGACGAACAGCGCACGGTCTGGGTTGCCGATTCGTTCCAAGGGCTCCCCGCCCCCGATGGTGAACGTTTCCCGGCTGACCAAGGACACGATTTGTCCGGGGTTGCGACGTTGGCGATCAGCGCTGAACAGGTGCGAGCCAACTTCGCTCGCTACGGATTACTCGACGAGCGAGTGCAGCTCCTCGAAGGCTGGTTTGCCGACACCTTGCCTGACGCACCGATCTCCCGCTTGGCGGTGCTGCGACTCGACGGCGACCTCTACCAGTCCACGATGGACGCTCTTGAAGCGCTCTACCACCGGGTGAGCCCCGGCGGTTTCGTGATCGTCGACGACTACGGGGCTTGGGAACCGTGCCGCCAAGCGGTCGACGAGTTCCGGGCAGCTAACGAGATCAACGACCCGATCGTCGAAGTCGACTGGACCGGCGTGTACTGGCGACGTTCATGAGCGAACCCATCTCCACCTACTACGGGCTTCTGCGGCGAACCCATCAACTGGTGCAACCCGACCTGTACGTCGAGATCGGCGTGCACCAGGGTCATTCGTTGGCGTTCGTGTCCGACCACACCACCGTGATCGGTATCGATCCCGAACCTGCGGTCGACAACCCGCCCGCCAACACCACCATCGTCGCCACCACCAGTGACAACTTTTTTGCTCAGCCCGACCCGCTCGATGGTCGCACCATCGACCTGTCGTTTGTCGATGGGCTCCACTGGTGGGAACAAGCGCTCCGTGACGTAGCAAACCTTGAGCGGCACAGTTCACCCGACGGTGTCATTTTGATCCACGACTGCAACCCGATCGATGAGCAGACCGCGGCTCGTCAACGCACCACCGCGGTCTGGTCGGGTGACGTCTGGAAGACGGTGGTGGCGTTGCGCCGGTACCGTCCCGATCTTCAAGTGGTCACCGCCGATGTGGCCCCGACCGGACTGGCGATCGTTACCGGGCTTGACCCCTCCAACCGGACGCTGCATGACAACCACGACCAGATTGTCGCCGACATCGACCAACTCGGTTGGGCCGATCTGGCGGCCAGCGACCGGCGTCAGCTTCTCGGTTTGGTGCCCGGCGACTGGGAGCTTCTGGCACCGCTACTGATTTCGGCCACCCGGTAACGGCCCCAATCAGAGCTCGAAGTGGCGTCCGGTCACCGCGACCCTTGCGCCGATGAATTCTTCTTCAACGACCCGCTGACCGAGCGCGGTATCGGTGACCGCGGCAACCGCCCGGGCCCCCGAGTCAAGATCAATGATGGCCACGACCCGCGACGGCACCTCATCGACCGGCACCACCGTGTAGCTCGCTACCGTCCCTGGACCCGCCGGTTCATCATCGATCGGCACCGTTTCGGTCACCGCCGCGGCCTGCTCGGCCAGGTCGGCGATCAGCACCTCACCATCGGGGCGGCGAGTACTCCAGACCGCCAAGCCGGGTTTGGTCAACAGGCCACTCACCGCGGTGACTAACCCGGTGGTGGCGGTTTGGGAACGCAACCGTTGCACCATTGCCACCGTTGCCTGAAACACGAAGTTGTTGAACGGACCACCGGCGAAGCTCATCCCCCCGGTGATGGTGGCTGGAGCGTCGGGGGCCAACCCCAGCTCGGTTTGTTGCACCCGCACCGCGGCTGGGAAACAGGAATACAACTCGGTGGCATCAACTTCGGTAAGCGGCCAGCCCAGGTGTTCGGCAGCCGCCGCGCCCAGCACCGACATGGCCGGCCAGCGGTGCATTTCGGCTCGACGAGACAACGACAGCGACTGTGACGATTCAACGCCGACGAGGGGAAAAACGAACCGATCACTGGGGATCTGGCAGCTTCTGGCCACCTCAAGCGAGGTGATCACCAAAGCCGAACCTTGATCGACTCCCCACTGGCTGTTGTGCCACTTGTTGTAGGGGAACGCCAACATCCGATTAGTCGGCGACGGGTCACGCAGTTCGGCTTTGGTCTGAGGGGCAGGAAAAGCCGCGGCCAGATTGCTCGCCGCTACCCGGTTGAACGACTCCCAGAGTTCGGCGATGTCATCGCGGTGTTCGGCCAGTGACCAGCCATAAGCTGCCCGACGGGCGCTATCGATCAGCGCATACTGCTGCACCGGTGCGACCGCGCCAACGTCGATCTCGGGCCGGGCCACGATCTCGCCTTCAGGAGCGAGGAGTTGGTCACAACGACCGGGTCCGGGCGGAGGTGGCGGCAGCGTCAACCCGGCCCGGCGGGCCAGGTCGTCGCGTCGCTTCGTTTCGGCACCAGCCACCACCACTACCCGAGCCTGACCGGACCGGATCGCGTTGATGGCCCGGTTGAGCAGCGTTTGTTGAGGTATCCCCACTTCGTAGGCAACGACGGATGCCTCCGGTGATCCAATGGCGTCGGCGATGCGCGCCGCACCGTCGTCAAGCATCGACAGCCCCCGGGTGACCAACACCAGATCAACGTGGGACGCCAACTGGGTGCCGGCCGCGTCGGTGAGCGCCTGACGGGCCGCTTCCACCAGCAGCGACCCACAGTCCAAACCGTCTCCCGGTTCAGCCGTTACCTGAACCGCAGCCGCCCCAACCAGAACCGGAACGTTCGTCATTCGACCGAAACCGTGACCGTCAAGCGGGACGGTCGATTGCGAACAGGTCGGTGGCGTGGGAATACCAAGACCCGACGTGACGCCCTACGGCCCGGAGCTGTTCTTGATCCACTCGGGTGCCATCAAGCACCCGGTTGGCGGCATGAACCAGCAGTACCTCGCCGATCACCAGATCGTTTCCCCCTTCGGGGTTGCCGATGTGCACAATGTCGATCACCCGACACTCCATGCTGGCCGTTGCCTCCCCGACCCGGTGCGGTCGGATCTCCAACGAAGGCAACTTGGTGAGTTTGGCATGGTCGAATTCGTCATCATCGGCCGCGAGCGACGCCGAGGTGGCGTTCATCGCCTCAACCGTTTCGGCGGTCACGATGTTGAGCGTGAATTCGCCTACTGCCCGCACGTTGTTCAAGCTATCTCGACGTCCCGCGCCGGCCGAGAACGCCACGTGGGGTGGATCGCTTCCGATCAGGTTGAAGAACGAATACGGCGCCAGATTGTCGTGGCCGTCAGCCGAAACGGTCCCAACCCAACCAATGGGACGGGGAACCACCAGCCCGGAGGTGAGCTTGTACGCGTCTTGAGGTTCCAAGTCGGCAACACGGAAGGTGGTGGAGGGCTCGGTCATGATCTGATCGTTGCCCAAACCCGGGCGGAATGCCATTCAGTGACTCGCCGCCGCCTGCTTCTCGGCCAACCGGCGCATCATCTCGCGGGCCACCATCGGTCCCGCGTTCTGGTTCTGACCGGTGATCAAATCGCCGTCGACGACAACATGGTTGGCGAACATGTCACGTCGCCTCGACGACGACTCGAAGACGGCACCAGCAGCCCGCAGCACCGACTCCGGGTGCTGCGGCGTGTCCGTGATCCGAAGTTCGCGGACCTGCTTATCGGTGACCGCGGTCAGGCGACGGCCTTCCACCAACGGACGTCCTTCTGGGGTTTTGGCCGCAGCCAAACCCAACGGGCCGTGACACACCCCGCCGAGAACCGTTCCCTGTGCGGCAGCAAGCGACACCTGATCGGCGAGCGGCTCCGAAGTGCCAAGGTCCCATGCTGCGCCCCAGCCTCCGGCCAGAAACACGATGTCGTACACCGAAATGTCGACTTCCGCGATCGCCAGCGAGTTGGTCAAACGGGCTTTCAGGTCACCATCGGCAAGGTAGCGATCATCGTCGCTGGTGCGGATCACTGGTCGCAGCGACGACGGGTCCACCGGGATCACACCACCCAACGGCGACGCCACATCTACCGTCATCCCGGCATCAACGAAGGCGTAGTAGGGCACGGTTAGTTCGGAAGCAAACACCCCCGTGTCCTTGCCAGAACCGAGCTTGTCGTGGTTGGTGGCCACCACCAGTGCCCGTCGACCGGTGACATCGAACGACGTCGGCTGGTCGTCATCAGGATGCAGGCCGAGCCGCTGCAACAGCCGGCGAGCCGCCCGAGCCGGACGCGGGGGACGCTTGCGCCGCGGGCCGATCCGTTCGGGACGGGTCGCGTACTCCCACGGCTGGTTCCGAGCGGGAACGCTGGCGGCTCGAACCCGATCGAGTTCAGCAACAAGCAGCTCGACCGTCGAGGCCAGCGAACGGTCCGTGGCCAAGTTCACGGCTTCGATCGGGTCGGCATCAAGGTCATAGAGTTCCCACTGGTCGGGGATCACTTCGCTGCGGTACACCGGCCCCAGCGGACGGCGGGCCGCTAACTGGCGCACATGGGGTTCGCTCCACGTTGCCGGATCGTCGAAGGTTCGCACCAGTTTGAACAGTCGGCCGTCGATGGTGGTCACCACCGCTTCGACGTTGGTTCCGACATACTGCGGAACTTTGATCTGCATCGGGAACGCTGGCTCCATCCGTCCCGCAGCGCGAGCCATCGCGCTTGCTGAACCGTCACCTTCAAGCATGTTGTCTCGGGTGATGAGATACACCGAACCGTCCACCGGCGGTGCCGACCGGTCGTTGATCATGTTGCTCAGGTCGCGGCCTGGAAGCGGATGCACTTCGCTGTGAGTGCGACGAAGTTCGCTGGCCAGCTCGGTTTCGTTGAGACCAGCGAACCCCAGCAGGGTCGGGAGCAGGTCCACATGCGAGGTGGGGGTGCGATCAACCACCGACGGTTCGGTGGTTTGCTGACCAACCCGGGCCACCACGAACGGAACTCGAACCGCTTCGTCGTACATCTGATACCACTTTTGATGCAGGCCACCGTGTGAACCCAACAGGTCGCCGTGGTCGGAGCTCAATACCAGCACTGCGTCGTCGGCATGGTCGGTCACGGCTCGGCGCACCCGATCAAGCGGCCCATCAACGTCGTGATGAAAGCGGTGGTAGAGGGCGCGGTATTCCGAGGCGTTGCGCTGGTAGGAGCGCCGAACTACCGGGCCAACCGAATACCCCGAGTAGTAGGAATCCCGGTAAGCCATCTGCAACGCGGGTTTGCTGGTGAGGTCTTCGTTGTCGGTTGGGGACGGCCCAATCGCCGGTGGAGGGGCAACCGAGTCAGGGAACGGCCGGCCCCGCCGCATGTACAGCGGGAACAACACGATGTCGTGGGGGTTCACAAACGAACAGATCAGGAGAAAGGGTCGTTGGGCTGCGGTGTCACCGGCCGCCCGCCGGGCGTACCGGTCCTCGAGCCAGGCCACGACCCGGTCCGCGATCAGCGGATCGCGCACATACCCGGAGTTAGCAGCGATACCACCGTGCGGTTCGGGCCCGACCCATCCGCTGAACCCAAAACCGTCGAGCGGGTCGGCGTCAAGGTAGGCCTGCACCGCGTCGGGGATCACGTGCCCGTCGTTGGTGTTGGTGGCGAGGGGTTTGCCGTTCACCATCAAATCGGCGTGGCTGATGTGCCATTTGCCGTCGTAATACGTGTCGTAGCCAGCGGCCCGAAACCAGTTGCCGATGGTGGGGACTTCGCCTTCACGAAGCCAACGCATGCGACTATCGGAGAACGCTTTACCGAGCCCGTCGGTCTGGGTGACGCCGTGAAGGTCCGGGTACTGGCCGGTGAGCAGCGACGGCCGACTGGGCACACAGGCGGTTGCCGCCACGTAGTGGCGTTGGAAACTCACCCCGTTGTCGGTGAACCAGCGGCGGGCCGGGAGATGATCGCGGCGCCAGGCCTGCAGCGAAGGGCTTTCATAGCTGGGGGCGGCCCGCTCTTCGTCGGTCAGCAAAATGATCAGGTCGGGTTGGTTCATTGCGATGCTCCGTCATTGTCAGCCAGGTGAGGGGCCTTGGCGTGTTGCGAGGCGGTGATCAGGTCTTTGACAAATTTTCGGTTGGCTGAAGCCATCCGTCGTCGAAGGAGTTGTGCGATTAGCTTGGCGATCGGTTTGGGTAGTGGCTCCATCGTCAAGGTAAGCGAAATGTCGGTGCCGCCGTTGGCGCGGCGGGTGAGCTGCCAGCGGTTTTCAACCTGGAACGCGACCGGGGGTAGACCCCGGATCTGGTAGGCCAGAACCGACTCCGGCTCGAAGTGCACGATCTCTTCGATCAGCACCGAGGACTTGACTTGTACCCGTCGGGTCGCGCCCAGCCCGACCGGAGTCGCGGTGAGCGCGCTGGAGTGGTCAACCCCATCGGCCCACGTTGCCAGATCGAAGAAGCCGGACAGCACCGACCAGACAGCCGCCGGTGAGGCTGATGAGGATCCTGATGAAACGAGTGGGGTCATGTACGGGGCCTTTCCCGAGGGTTGGAATCAGTTGGTGAACTGGCAGCGTCGAGTCCGAGCAGCAAGCTGAGCGTGTGGGTCAGCGTTCGTCGAGCTTCGGCGGTGCTCAAACCTTGTTGAACCCGCAGCGCTTCGAGCACCTCGAACGTTCCCGCCAGCGCCAGTTGAGGTCGAACCAGCTGCTGTTCATCGGAAGAAAGTCGCGCCAGGTCTTCGGCAAAGTACGCAAACGCATCGGCTCGCATCCGCTGGCGATTCTGGTCAAGCGATGCGGCCAGCACCTCGCTGCGTCCGGCGTGTAGCCGGCCCGCCCGAGCGATCGGTGCGTTGGTTTCGTAAAGGTCAAGCCGATGGTTGACGAACCGGGTGATCCGTTGATGGGTCGTCGACGGTCGGGGTCCCGGTACCGGGATCCGTTCTTGGGTGGACTGCAAATGACGGTCTACCGCAACCCGGTAAAGCTCCTCGGCGTCGGCGAAGTACCGAAAAAGGCTGCGGTCAGACAGACCGGCCCGGGCCGCGACTTGCGCCACGGTCGGGGCCAGTTCTCCTTCGGCGTAGAGCGAGAGCATGGCGTCCACTACCGCTTCACGGTTGTGGAACCGGCGAGCCCGTCGCCCGTCAACTTCAGCGAGTTCGCTGCTCATCGGTGACCGGGTGCCATGTAGAACCAGACCGGGAACGATGCACCCTGCTCCCGGATTTGGTTTCGGGCTGCCATTACGACACCCCCGGTTTGGGTCGTCTCGTAAAACCAGGCTTCGGCGGCTCGCCCCTCAGGCGGCGGTCCGGAAACCAGTTCAAGCGACGCTTCCTCGTAGTACGAGCGGATGTCGTGAACCACTGCGGTGGTGTTGCCGTCGGGGATATTGGCCTCCCGCCAAGGGGTCCCGGCGGCGATGCGTTCCAGCGCACGTACCGCATCTTCGATCCCGTCAGCGTCTACCGCTCGACCGACTTGGGTTACGCCTCGTTTCGTGATCGAACGTTCGTAAGCTTTTCTCAACCCGCGAACCTCAGTGATTGCCTCGGATGCGTCAGGGTCGTAGGCGGCGGGGATCTGACAGGTGAACGGGGTTTCGTCGGCTTCGATGATTTCGGGATGGTCAACCAGCACCGGACCGGTTGGTGCGTCGAGCAGGGCAAACGCCCGACGCAAAACGTCGTGTTGAAAGGCCGGGTCACCCGGACGTCCCAGCGGTCGGCCGAGCGGGAACCCGCACCACAGCGCCCGAGGGGGTGCCACCCGTTGGGCGACCGAGCGAGTGGAGGCGAGGGTGACGGTGGCGATCCCTGCCGCTTCGAACACATGGGCGAGCACACTCACGGTGCGCGTGCAGAGCGGTCAAACCGGTGTGAGTAAGACGATGTCGACCCCGTCGGCTTTGAGCGCCGCGGCCGCGGCGGGGCCGCTGTCGTGACGCAGCACCGCAACATCGTCGGGTTGGTTGCCGGCGAACGACAGGTGACGGTCTGCGACCCGACCGATGGTGCCGTCAGCGGCGAGTTCTTCGAGTCGGTCTATGGGAAAAACCACGTTGATGTCGAGGCTGAACCCGGTGCGGTCAAAGTTCGGACTCCAATGGCCGAGCACGAGGTCGCGGGCACTTCGGTCGATGAACCGATATCCGGCGTCGTCGGCAGTGAACCGCTCATCGCTACTTTGGTGAATGGCCGCCGAGGTCACGATCGCCACCGTTGCTTCAGCGAGCGGTCGGGGTGTGACCCATGCCGGATTGTCAAACACCGGCGCCGGGAGCGAATCTCCAAATGCCCTCATTGCCTCATCACCAGCCATAACCCCTCCGTTGCTCAACCACTACCAACGCCAACACCTACACCGACGGCAACACCAACACCGACGGCAACACCAACGCAGCATAATCTGTCAGTCCGGCTGACACCAACTGGTTAAGCGGTGGCGGCCCCAGATCACGGCGTCAACGAGATCGCCGTAGTCCAATGAGCATCGACGCTGTCCTCGGTCTACGATCGCCCGATGCAGCACAACATCGGTCAGTTCATCGCCAAGCGCGCCAACCTCAACCCCAACACCACCGCTCTGGTGGACATCACCAGTGGACGCCGCCAGACCTACACCGAACTTGATGCTCGCTGTAATCAACTCGCGAATGGTTTGCTGGCCGGAGGGCTAAGCAAAGGTGACCGGGTAGCGACGCTGCTCATGAACGGTCCAGAGTTTGTGGAGACCTTCTTTGGGGCGGCCAAAGTCGGGGGTGTCATTGTTGCCCTCAACTGGCGTCTGGTCGCCGACGAACTGTCGTTCATCCTCAACGATTCGGGTGCCACCGTCATGGTCTTCGGGTCGGCGTTCAACGAGGTCGCAACCGAATTGCAGTCCCGGGGCACCGACGGCACCCAGATCACCCGCTGGATTCATGTCGGTGACGCCGCCGATCGACCCAGTTTCGCCGAGTCCTACGAGGACATGATGGCCGCCGCTGCCCATCAGGAACCGACCATCAACGCTGCCGATGACGACCTGCTGTTCATCATGTACACCTCAGGAACCACCGGCCTGCCCAAAGGCGCCATGCACACCCACAACACCATGCTGTGGAGCTGCCTCACCGGTAACAGCACCGCCGACACCCGCTACGGCGACAACTACCTGATCTGCCTGCCACTCTTCCACGTCGGCGCGCTCAACCCGATGGTGTCAACCATGCAGAAAGGTGGCACCTGCACGATCATGAGCGAGTTTGATCCGGTACGGATCTGGGAAGTGTTCGGCAGCGAGCAGATCACCGTCACCTTGGCGGTGCCAGCAATGCTGCAATTCATGCTGCTCACCTACGACAAAGACGCCCACGACCTTTCAAGCCTGCGGTGGGTGA
Source organism: Candidatus Neomicrothrix sp. (assembly GCA_017852795.1). Classification (GTDB taxonomy): domain Bacteria; phylum Actinomycetota; class Acidimicrobiia; order Acidimicrobiales; family Aldehydirespiratoraceae; genus UBA11606. The sequence continues at coordinate 3,576 of JAFMKU010000022.1, read as the reverse complement.
TGTCGGGGGCCGCTCCGGTGCCGGTCGCCCTCATTGAGACCTACGCCGCGATGGGTATCGAAATCCATCAGGTGTACGGCCTAACCGAAACCTGCGGGCCCGGCTGTCTCATCTCCCCCGACGATGCGCTAGCCCGAGCCGGTTCAACCGGCAAAGAGTTTTTCTTTACTCAGGTCCGGGTCGTTGATGACAACGGGAACGACTGCGCCCCCGATGAACCCGGTGAGGTGCTGATTGCCGGACCGCATCTGATGACCGGCTACTGGAACCGGCCCGAAGCCACTGCGGAAACGATCGTCGACGGCTGGCTTCGAACCGGCGACATTGCGGTGATGGACGCTGACGGTTTCGTCTACATCCAGGACCGGCTCAAAGACATGATCATTTCGGGTGGCGAAAACGTTTACCCGGCCGAGATCGAAAGCGTGATCTTCGCCATGGACGGCGTCAACGAGGTCGCCGTGATTGGTATTGCGTCGGAGGCTTGGGGCGAGTCGCCGTTGGCGGTCGTGGTCCGGGCCGACGATTCGGTCACCGCCGAGCAGATCATCGAACACTGCCAAGGGAAGCTGGCCCGTTTCAAACAACCCAAGGCCGTGGAGTTCATCGACGTGATCCCACGAAACCCGACCGGCAAAGTGCTCAAGCGGGTGCTTCGTGACCAGTTCGCCGAGCTCACCGCCGACTAACGCGGCCGTGCGCTCGACTCGAAGGCGGAGACAACCATGAAGGTGTTGGTCGTCGGAGGCACAGGCCCCACCGGGCCAGCCATCGTTGCTGGTCTGGTGGAGCGAAATCACGACGTCACGATCTGCCACACCGGCCAACACGAACTACCTGAACTGATGCATCTTCGCCACATCCACACCGATGTGCGAGATGCCGATGCGCTCAGCTCCACCATTGGACGCGAGTCCTGGGATGTCGCCATCGTGACCTACGGTCGGTTACGGACCATCGCCGAAACCCTTCAGGGACGAGTCGGACATTTCCTTTCGGTGGGGGGTGGCCCGGCCTACCGCGGGTATTTCGATCCCTACCGTCACTCACCGGCCGGGCTTGCGGTTCCCGTCACCGAAGACGCGGCTACCGCTGATGAAACCGACGACGGCAAGTCCTACCGGGTGGCCGCCACCGAACAGCGGCTGTTCGAACTGCAACCGGAAGCCACCCATTTCCGTTACCCGTTCGTCTACGGTCCCCGTCAGCTCGCACCCCGTGAGTGGTCGATTGTTCGCCGCATCCTTGACCGGCGACCCCATCTGATCCTCCCTGATGATGGTGCCGTGCTCAACACGTTCGGCTACGTCGAAAACCTTGCCCACGCGTTGCTGCTCGCCGTCGACCAACCCGAACAGGCCAAAGGCGAGGTGTTTAACGCCGCCGATGACGAATGCCTGACCCTGCGCCAGGTGGCCGAGATTTGTGCCGCTACCCTCGGCCACGACTGGGAGCTGATCTCGATACCAGCCCCGTTGGCCCGACCGAGTTGGCCGTTGCTGACCCAACCGACCAGCCACCATCGGGTGTTTGACACTGCGAAGCTCCGCCACCGGCTCGGCTATCGGGACAAAGTCCCGGCTCGAGATGCGGTAGCCCGTACCGCCCACTGGTGGGCCGAGCACCCTCCCGAAGACGGTGGCCAAACCGAACAGATCCTTGAGGATCCGTTCGACTACCCCAACGAGGATCGTCTCGTTGCTTGGTGGCGGCGAGTGATCGCTGACCAACCGGTGATCGACTGGAAATGGCCGCCCGGATACGGCCTGGCATATGCCGGGCCCGGCACGTCCTACCAACGCGACGACAACCGTATTTGATCGTCGTTGGCTAGTCGACGCGACTGGTCAGGAACGCCCCCGCTAACGCCACCAACGTTCCGGCCAGCGCCCATTCGCTCACCGCTTCGTCACGCAGCACCACCCCGAGGGCAACGGCGACCAGTGGGATCACATAGGTAACCACCGACATCCGAACGGCACCGGTGCGGCCGGTGAGCAAACTGGCCAGCGAATACGCCAGTCCGGTGCCGCCGATCCCCACCGCCGCACAAGCCGCCAGCGAGTCCCAGGCAAACGACGACTGCGCGGCACCTGTCAGCCCTAGCGGAAGGCAGAACGCGGTAGCGAACCCCAATGCCCGGGCAATCACCGGTAGCGCCCCAAACTCTCGCTGCAACGGGCCGGCAATGTTCACCGCGAACCCGTAGGAGCACACCGCGAGCAGGACCAGCAGCACCCCGGCCGCGTTGGTTCCCGAGGTGGAGAACTCGGGAAGGCTGATGAGCAGGATCCCTCCAAAACCGACCACCACCCCCGCAAGGCGTTTGGGGCCGGTCGGCGTCTTGAACACCAGCCAGGCAATCAGCACCGTCATCAACGGCATCCCGCTATTGAGCATCCCGGCCACCGACGAGTCGATCCATTGCTGAGCTAGGGGAAACAGGCTCAGCGGAAACGCCATCCAGGTAAACCCGAGCAGGGCAACCCGAGGCAACGCCTGGCGGGGAACGGACGCGTGCGAAGCAGGCAAAAAGGCAATAGTGAGCGCGCCGAAACCGACCCGAAGCAAGGTGACAAGACCCGGTTCGAACGCTTCGAGCCCGATGGCCATAAACAGAAACGACGCCCCCCAGATGAGCGACAGCACCGACAACAGCACCCAGTCGAGTGGGTCGAACGGGCGGTCCTCGGCCCGCACCGAGGCGAACGACGAAACAGTCGCGGAATCGTCGGAGTGTTGAGCAGGTTCAACCATCACCGAGACGCTAGCGGTCGCCGGGTGGTGGATCGAGCAACGTTGCTTGGCGCCGCTCAATTCGGCATTCGTCCCCGGCGAGACAGCCCGGCAGGTGATCGTTCACCAAACCCATCGCCTGCATGAAGGCGTACACGGTGGTCGGGCCCACAAAGGTCCATCCTCGCCGTTTCAGATCTCGGGCGAGCCGGGTGGAGGTCGGTGTCGTCGCCGGAATCGGCGCTTCGGTGGTCCGCTCTCCTTCTCTCGTTGCCGGTTCGTACGCCCAGAAATAGTCGGCGAGCGAACCGAACTCGTCGGCGAGTTCTCGGGCCCGACCAGCGTTGTTGATCGCCGATCGGATCTTGCCTTGGTGACGCACGATCCCTTCGTTGGCTAGGAGCCGCTCCACGTCGGTTTCATCGAAGCGGCTCACAACCACCGGATCAAACCCTGCGAACGCGTCCCGAAAGTTGTCGCGTTTTCGCAGGATCGTCAGCCACGAAAGGCCAGCCTGAAACCCTTCGAGACAGATCTTTTCGAACAGTCGCCGGTCATCACGCATCGGCCGAGCCCATTCATGATCGTGGTAAGCCACGTACCCCGGATCGGTTCCAGGCCACCAGCACCGGGGGACGCCATCGTCACCAACCCGGAGCCAGTCGCTCACAACATGACGCCGAAGACCAACGCGGCCAGCGAAGCCAACAGACCCAGACCGCCGGTCGCGCCCCGAACCGCCGGTGATGGTGTGCGCGAATGCATGAACGCAAACAACCCGCTGAGCAGCACAAACAGCAGCTTCACTCCAAGGGTGGCGTTGTATTCGCTGGACTGGTT